>CACWLH010000047.1 GCA_902761625.1 uncultured Erysipelotrichaceae bacterium | reverse complement strand
AGTACCCGCGCGATCGTCTCATTACGCAGGAAAGAATGGATATCGCGGCTTACAAAATCGATCGGTTCAAACTCGTTCGCAAACGATCCGGGATTCACACAGATGGGATCAATTTTGAATTACAGACCGAAGTAGCGCTTCGCGTTTGTATAGCTGATGCCTTCCACGATCTTCTTCAGGGATGATTCGATATTCGGATATTCTCCGTTTTCAACCCAGTTGCCGACCATGTTGCACATAATGCGGCGGAAATAATCATGGCGGGCATAGGAGAGGAAGGAACGGGAGTCTGTGAGCATGCCGACAAAGTTGCCGAGCAGACCGAGGTTGGCCAGCGCTCTCATCTGATCTTCCATTCCGCTCTTTGTATCATTGAACCACCATGCGGAACCAAGCTGGATCTTGCCCGGGACCTCATCCGACTGGAAGCAGCCCAGCATTGTGCCAAGCAGTTCATTGTCGACCGGATTCAGGGAATAGAGAATGGTCTTCGGGCATTCGTTTGTCTTGTCCAGTTCGGAGAGGAAGTTTGCGATATCCTCACCGCATGTGTTGGTTGCGATCATATCGAAACCGGTATCCGGTCCGAGTCTGCGGTACATGCGTTCATTTGCGTTTCTGTGGCAGGAATAGTGCAGCTGCATGGCAATGTTCAGGCGGTGATAAGCCTTGCCCAGCGCGAGCAGACCGGCTGTCTGATATTCCTCAGCCTCTTCAACTGTGATCGCCTCACCCTTCATGACCTTGCAGAAGGTTTCGTTGATCTTTGCCATGTCAGCCTTGCGGAACGGAATGTAATCCAGACCGTGGTCACTTGCACGGCAGCCCATTTCCGCGAAGAATTCCAGACGTTCGATGAGGGCGTCGATGACTTCGTCAGCACTGTTCAGGGATTCTTTGCCGACGCTCTTTGCGAGCTGGCCGATATATTCCGCGAAGCCTTCCTTATGGATGTTGAGGGCTTTGTCAGGACGAAAGGAAGGGCATACCTTCACTTCGATGGAAGGATCTTCCTTGATCTTCTTATGCCATTCAAGGGAATCCACGGGATCATCGGTTGTGCCGATGAAAGCGACGTTGGACTTTTTGATCAATCCGCGTACTGTCATTCCCGGGTCATTCTTCAGCATGTCATTGCACTTGTTCCAGATTCTTTCAGCTGATTCAACAGTCAGCGGTTCCTCGATTCCGAAATACTTGTGCAGTTCAAGGTTGCACCAGTGATACATCGGATTGCCGATGGCCATTTCCAGTGCTTCCGTGAATTTCATAAAACGCTCAAAGTCGGGTTTGTCGCCGGTGATGTAATCCTCCGGTGTTCCGTTGGAACGCATGACTCTCCACTTGTAGTGGTCGCCGAAATAAGTTCCGTCCGGATTCTTTCCGCCGAGCCATACTTCCGCCAGGTTGTTGAAACGTCTGTCCTCATAGATTTCCTTCGGGGAAATGTGACAGTGGTAATCAACCAGGGGCATGCTGTCCGCGTAATCGTGGAACAGATGCTGAGCGGTTTCTGTCTCAAGGAGGAAATTCCTGTCCATAAATGCTTTCATTCTCTTTTACCTCTTATCTCTTGATATCGTAGTTCATATTCATCAGGTTCCGGATGGATTCAACATCATCGACGATGTTGCCGTCGCCATGGATTGTATGCTTGATGACACTGGACGCAACCGCGAAATTGATCATGTCCATCGGTTTGTAGTTGTTCATCATCGCATAAATCAGGCCGCTGGCAAAGGCGTCGCCGCCGACTCTGTCCAGAATGTTGAACGTGAA
This sequence comes from uncultured Erysipelotrichaceae bacterium, assembly GCA_902761625.1. GTDB lineage: Bacteria > Bacillota_I > Bacilli_A > Erysipelotrichales > Erysipelotrichaceae > Bulleidia. The sequence goes on along the minus strand of CACWLH010000047.1, from coordinate 21,529 downwards.
CTTTTTACTTTCGAATGTATGTCCGTCATACCACATGTATGCCATCAGACTGTTCTCAGAGCCTGAGTGCGCATAGCGGACGTGGCGGGCAATGCATTTGATATTCGGATATTTCTCGATGAATCTCTGGAAGACCTCATCCTGATCCTCATAGCTCGGATGCATGGACAGGCCGTCTTTGAAGTCACCTTTGGAAGGATCATTGTCATCCTTGTAAAGATGATACGGTTCAATGCCGAACAGCACATCCACATAAAGCAGACACTGTGTGCAATAGTCTCTCGCCTCTTCCCAGCTCCAGAGCTTGGATCTGAAGTTGCCGTCAAAGCTGACAGTCAGACCCATTTCCTTGGCAGCCTTCATCAGGCGCAGGATGAATTCACGGCAGCTTTCGCTGAGTGCCGGTGTGATACCGGACAGATGAAGCCAGTTGTAGCCTTCCAGCAGCTGTCTTTCATCAATCACCGAGAAGTCAAACTCAGAAATCGCGCTGTGCTTGCGGTCATAGGTGACTCTGGACGGACGGATTCCATAACCCGTTTCCAGATAATAGACACCCATTCTGTAGGTCGGGGTCTGCTCTGGTGTGGAGAGAATCACCGGTGTGCAGTGCACGTCATTGCTTCGCAGCATACGGACCGCGCTCTTTCCCAGGGAATTGTCCGGCACAACACTGAAGAATGTGCTGTCAATCTTCAGGTTCGCCAGAGCCAGGGCAATATTGGCTTCCGAGCCGCCATAGCTGATTTCAAAGGTGGTTGCGACACGGATCTTGTCATAGTTGGGCGGTGTCAGTCTCATCATGACTTCACCGAAAGTGATGAATTTCTTGCCTGGATTGATATTCAGCAGAGGATTATGATGTTCCATAACCTTGTTCGCCTCTCTTCTGTCTAAGTTTTACAGGTCGTTCACATCCGGTTAATGATCCTGTTTCATTATCGGACTTTTCCGGTGTGTTTTCGATTGTCATAATTGCGGTTCACATTGCATAACATGCGTTTGTGCAATGATCATGTTCAGACTTCTCTGTAAATGTTCTCCAGATAAAGTCTGGACTGTACCGCGTTGTCGTTGCTTGTATTCTCAAGGGTGGCCTGGATGAAGGGTTTTCTTTCCTTCACGAATTTCAGGATATGCCTGTAATCCATCATGCCGGTGCCGGCTGCAATGCTGGTGAGATCATTTCCTTCCGGCACAAAGTCCTTGAGATGAACCACGGCGATGTCATCACCGAGCAGTTCGATGGTCTTTGCGAAGATCTCCTCTCTCTGTTCCATATTTTCAACACAGAGCAGATTCACCGGATCGAAGATGATCCGCAGATTGCGCTGCCGATCGCATCAAGTACGATTCTCGCCCTTTCCGGAGAGTAAACAATATGTTTCCAGACCGGTTCAATGGCCATTGAGACACCGTACTTTTCAGCGCACTCCACAACCGGCGCAAGTCTTTTGATAAATGTTTCCAGCGCTTCTTTGGAGTGGGTGTTCGCGTCGGTTTTGTATGCCGCATTCGGAGCACCGGTTTCGGTTCCGACAACCGATGCGCCAAGCAGCGAGGCGACCCGGATATTCCCGTAATAGCGGGACTGGATCTCCTTGAGTTTATCAGTATCCGGATGGTCAAGGTTGAGATAGCATCCCAGCACTGCCACATCCAGATTTTCCTTTTCAAATACCCTGCGTGTGTAACGGGCAAGTCCTTCCGTCAGTGCGCAGTTATCGAAGGTATAGCCTTTGATGACTTTGGAATAAGCAAGATGCACACATGAGAAACCTTCCTCACGGGCCTTTTCCGCACGCTTTACCAATGTCTGATATTCTTCAGAAAGTGATGCGTTGACATCATGCAGGCGAATTCCCAGCTGCACCATTGTTCTTCCTCCTTCAATACTCAGAGTACAACGCCGTCTTTGAAGATGGAGATTTCACGGAAGCCCTTGCGCTCTGTGCAGGTCTTCTCGCCGGATGCCGTGCGGACAACCAGATCCAGAAGATCCGCTCCCGCCCATCCGCTTTCCCAGACGGAAGGCTTCCGCTTTCATAACTGCGCGTTCACATGCACAGAGGGTGTCAATGAAAAATCCATCTATCTGGCAAGACCGTGGCGCGACTATGGCTTGTGCGTGTTTGAGGACTGCACCTACGGTCCCCATATCAGTCTCGAAGGCTTTGACAAATGGAATAACACAGACCGTGACAAAACGGCCCGCTTCTATGAAAACCCGATGCCCGCAGGCAGAGTCAGCTGGGCAAAGAAACTCTGAAGACATCTTTCACGGGTGTCTTTTTCATTAATATGATATTCAGTGATAAGATGATTCACATAAGACGGAGCACACTTATGCGTGACATGACGGAAGGTTCACTGTTTTCACATTTATGGCGATATGCGCTGCCTTTGATTCTGGCCAACTGGCTTCAGCTGGCCTACAACGCGGCTGACTCGATGATTGCCGGAAGGTTTATCGGCAGAGCGGCGCTGGCTGCCGAAGGCATTGCGGCACCGGTGATGAATCTGGTGATACTCGCTGTTTCCGGTCTTTGTATCGGCGCCGGGGTTTTCATGAGCGAGCGCTACGGTTCAAAGGATATGGTCTCGTTCCGCAAATCATTGTCCGCCATTCTGAAAGCGGGCATTCTCATGAGCCTTGCGGTGATGATTCCCGGCATTCTTCTGACTCCTTTGATCTGCAATGCGCTGTCCGTTCCCGCGGAAATCCACAGATTGACCACAGTCTATATGCGGATCACCTTTCTCGGGGTTCCCTTTACCTTTATATATAATGCGCTTGCGGCAGCCATGAAAAGCGTCGGCGACTCCAAAAGGCCGCTGCGTTTCCTGGCAATCTGCTCAGTGATGAATATCGTTCTTGACCTGATTCTCCTGGGTGTCTTCCATCTCGGCATTGTGACAAGCGCATTGACCACCGTGTTTGCGGAACTGGTCTCCGCGGCTCTGGCAGCCCGCTGCATGCTCAATGAAATGAAAAAGCTTGTGCCGCAGAAAGAGGAATGGACAACCGACCGCTCCATTCTGAAAAAAGTCATGGGCTACGGTCTGCCGGCAGCTCTTCAGCAGGCCGTGCAGCCGATCGGAAAAGTGCTCATCCAGTCACAGGTCAACACGCTTGGCGTCTCCACCATCGCCGCCTTCAGTGCGGTCAGCCGGATCGATTCCTTCGCATTGATTCCCGAACAGTCCATCGCCGCTTCCATCGCCACCCTGATCGCCCAGAACAGAGGTGCGAAAAAACCGGAACGGATCCGCCGAGGCTTCTTCACTGGCATTGCCATGGAGATCGCCTACGGCATCTTCATCGGCATCGTGATCCTGTTTTCTGGAAGATATCTGCTTTCATTGTTTGTCAAAGGCAGCGAGGCAGCCGAAGTCATCCAGGAAGGAATGGCATATCTTTCCGTCATGATCTTCATCTACACCCTGCCCGGATTGACCAACGGCTTCCAGGGATATTGCCGCGGGGCGGGAAGAATTCCGGTCACCATCTTCTGCACATTCATCCAGATCTCATTGCGCACCCTTGGAACATATCTGCTGGCCGCCAGAACCGGCATCCGCGGCATTGCCTTTGCCAGCGGGATCGGCTGGTGCGCCATGTTATTGTTTGAAATTCCTTATGTTCTGCTGCATATGAGACATATTCAGGAACAGATCTGAACACATTCAGGAGAAGGAAAACCCTTCTCCCTTTTTATCGTATCAGTATTCAGACGGAAGTCTTTGGCACCGCAGGTGCCTTGGAAGCCCCGTCTATAGTGCATGGCACTTAGGCGGGGAGAGTTCATGAGGCCACATCGAGTGTTGACCATGAAAGCGAGGAAGAGATTCAGCGCTGCATCCGCAGTCTTTCAAAGACAAAACCGTCATCATCATTTCCCACCGCATGTCAACGCTGGGCGGCTGTGAAAAAATCTTCCGGATGATGAGCGGAAAAATGTACGAAGAACTTCGTTCCTGATGAAAAACAGAGACCTTTGCATCAGGCTGTATGTGTATACGCCCGGACAATGGTCTCTGTTCTTTTTTTACTGTGTTTGAGATTCCTGATACCGTTCCACTTTGAAAATCACGGGATGAATGCCTTCGGGGCAGGAAACGATTTTATAATTCTTTCCGTCGGGAGTTTCAAATGTGCCTCCCTGAAGAATTGTGTCAATATAAGTGCTGAGTGAAGCCCAGGCTTCGGCGCAGAAAGTACCGCCCATCAGATGCCAGTAGCCGGACATGCTGTTCTGATCAAGGATGAACTGCTGTCCTTCGTGAAACCTTGCGCACGGGCAATGATCCCTTCCGTAAAGAGAAGCGAGCTCTTCATTGACCATGCATTTCAGAACCGTGATTCTGCATTTTCTTCCATGTCCCATCTCTCACTCCTCCTCATCGATGCGTTCAATTCTGAACATGACCGGACGGCATGCATCATTGCAGCAGGCGATATAGGAGTCCATGCCGATCATCGTGCCGCCATGCAGTGCGGTATACACATACCGTTTGACACAATCCCATGCCTCACCGCAGAACTCTCCGTCAAGCATTGTGCGGTAATTATCCTCATCCACGATGAATTCCTGATTATCTTTGTAAAAGTCGCACGGTCCGATTGCCTTTCCATAGCTCATGATCGAAATCTCCGGAAAGAACGGTCTTCTGATCACCGTGATTCTTCATTTGTGTTTCATAGGTCCTGATACGGTCTTAATATAACATGAGCGTTTATGCTTTGAAACGATGTGCACATATTATGAAATGTTGCCCTGTCTGATTGCTATAATAATTGCATAACGGCGGTTTCAGTCTGAAATATACATAAGGAGGAAATGATCATGAAAATACTGCAGAAAATATTCAGCAGAACAACCTTTATGGTTCTGATGGCTGTTCTGGAAGTGGTCATCGTCTGGTCATTGATGAAATGGTTCGGTGAGCAGGCCGCATGGATTGAAGGCGTGCTTCACGTTCTCAGTGTTGTGATCGTATTGATGATCATCAAAAACAGCAGACATCTTTCCAGTGACATGATGTGGATTGTCGGAATCATGATGTTTCCGATTCCCGGCACTGCTTTATGGCTGCTGCTTGGTGCCAATATGCTCTCCTCCAGAACATATAAAAACCTGATCGTTTCCACGGATAAGGCAAAGAAATATTATCATCAGGACGAGGAAGTCCTGAAAGAACTCAGTGATTCCGATCCGGAGGAACGCGGACAGTTCCATTATATTTCCAAAGAGGCAGGCTTCCCCTTCTACAGAAACACAGGGTTTGATTATTACGGACTCGGTGAAGCCGGCTGGCCGGTCATGCTGGAGGAAATGAGAACGGCGGAAAAGTTTATCTTCCTTGAATACTTCATCATCGAGGAAGGCAGGATGTGGAATACGATGCTTGACATTCTTGAGCAGAAAGTACAGGAAGGTGTGGATGTGCGCGTCATGTATGATGACCTCGGCTCCTTTATGACACTGTCTGCGAAATATGCGGAAACGCTTGAGGAAAAAGGCATCAAATGCATTCCCTTCAACCGCATCAATCCGATTATCGGCATCATCATGAATCACCGCGATCACCGCAAGATCATGGTCATCGACGGCAGAGTCGCCTTCAGCGGCGGTGTCAATCTGGCTGACGAATATATCAATGTCAAGGTCATTCACGGTCACTGGAAAGACAATATCATCCGCATTACGGGTGAGACGGTATGGTCTTATACAGTCATGTTCCTGACCCATTGGAACGCTTTAAGCAAAGACAAGGATGTCAATTTTGAAGTCTTCCGTGCCGAACCGATCCCCGGAGAAGCGGACGGATACATCGCACCCTATGGCGAAACGCCACTGGATGATGAAATCACCGCCCAGAACATCTACATGGGCATTCTCAACCAGGCCAATGATTATTGCTATATCTATACACCGTATCTCATCATCGATACGGAATTCATCAATGCGCTCATTCTTGCCGCAAAGCATGGCGTGGATGTGAGAATCATGACGCCCGGCATTCCCGACAAGAAGCTTGTATGGAGAATCACCAGATCCTATTACACCCAGCTGATCCATGGCGGTGTGAAGATTTATGAATATGTGCCCGGTTTCGTCCATTCCAAAGTGTTTGTGTCTGATGACAAAGTTGCAACCGTCGGCACTGTCAATCTCGATTACCGCAGTCTGTACCTGCATTTTGAAAACGGAACATATCTCTTCGGATCCAAAAAGATCGCCGATATCAAACAGGATTTCCTGGAGGCCTGTGAAAAGTGCAATCAGATCACTCTCGAGGAAAGCAGAGTCGGTCCTTTTGCCGAACTCCTGCTCGCCTTGCTGAGACTGTTCGCCCCGCAGATGTGAAGTTATGACATACAGGAAAATCAGGTTTGCATTGTTTTGAATCAGAAGCCGAGATTGTCATTGACGAGAATGACATGGATTCTGTCTGTGTGCTTTGAATATCTGGTGACCAGGAACTGGCAGCAGATGGTATCCGGTGACTTGCAGTTGGCGCATGAGCCGGTTTTCACGCACGGATTATTGCTGTTGAAACGCTGGTTGTTGATCGGTGCAGCCACATTTCTGGCTCTCTTCATAGCGGTATCGACATCCGGGCATACTTTGTTCATACCGACAATCATCAGTACCTTCTTCGGACCGTAGGCAATCGCGGACACACGGTTGGCATTGCCGTCAATATTGACAAGCACGCCGTCCTCGGTGATGGCGTTTGTGCTGGAAAGGAAGAAGTCCGCGTCATATGCCTTCAGCATCGCTGCCCTTCTGTCCTCAGCCGCATCACGGTCAATGTAATTGTAATTGCCTTCCTTGAGCGCACTGACCAGTCCGATCTCATGAACACTCATGCCGCCGCCCATGGTAACGGTGCTGCCTTCGGGAATCAGGGAAAGCGCCAGTTTCAGAGCTTCCTCTTTTGTCTGCACATAATAGCCGGTCATGTTTCTGGATGAAAGACCTTTGATGACCTTCTGGGCAAGAAGGTCGTTTCTTTTGACAATGTTCGGATCCATGATCAATTCCTCCTCTTTTTCACGTTCCTTGTAAATATTATAATCCGTTACCATTTCAGACACAGTTACAATGCCCTTGGATGCATGTATCCCTGTTCAGATGAAATCCGGAAGATTGCGCATCAGTGCATTGCTCATGGAGATCATCATTTCAGCAATCTCACCCGCCGGCTGAACACATCCGGTGCGCAGCCAGTATTCAATCAGAGCGGCGCTTCCGCCGGTCACATAGGAGCTGACCATCTTTTTCCCGTTTTCATCGAGGTTCATCTTCTTCAGGATATCGATTTCCTCATTCATATAGGCAAAGCAGCTGACTGCCAGTGTGTTGATGAAATTCTGTTCGCCCTCATGTCTGCCCAGGGTATGGAAGAGCTCATCATTCTCTTTCATCTTTTCCAGCATGGCGCTGATCACCTCTGCCGCCTTGCCTTCCTTCATTCCCTGCAGCATTTCCGTAAAATCACGTAAAGCACGCTGTTTCAGCCTTTCAGCCAGATCATAACAGTCCTGATAATGCTTATAGAATGTGCTGCGGTTGATCATTGCCATTTCACAGATTTCCTTCACTGTGATTTTTTCCAGCGGCTTGGTTTTCAGCAGGCTGATAAATGCATTTTCAATCACACTCTGCGTATAGCGGACACGTGGATCACTTTTCATATTTCATTCCTTCCCGATCTTCTGATTGCCGCATGGGTACAAAACCGACATTGTCAGCCGGATTGTTGCTTGTATGCGGTTCATACACTTATTATACTAAAAAAGCAACACGTGTTGCCGAAATAAACATATGTATGATAAGGAGGAATACTCCAATGAAATCAAATGAATCATTGTTCCGCGATGCGCCGGTGTGGAAAGCGATCCTGAGCGTTTCCATTCCCAGCGTGTTCACGATTCTGATCATGCTGGTATATAACGTGACGGATATGTATTTCATCGGTCAGATCGGCAGCACTGCCCAGATCGGCGCCATATCCGTTGTCTCCCCAGCCTTTTCCATCTTCAACGCGCTGGCAACGATGATCGGCATCGGCGGCAGCTCCGCCATTGCCCGTGTATTCGGAGCCGGCGACAAGGATACCGCCCGCATTCTTTCCAGCCTATGCGGATGGACATGCCTGGGTGCGGGAATCCTTGGGGCAGCGTTTCTGATCATCTTCTCGGATCAGATGCTCAAAGTTCTTGGCGCCACCCCTGACATGTGGGAATATGCGAAATCGTATATGCGCATTCTGGCTTCCGGTGCCCCGTTCATGTTGTTCAGTGTCGGCTTTGCCTCATTGCTGAGATCCGAAGGAGCGATTCTGCATGGATTCATCGGCAACCTTTGCGGCACATTGACAAACATTGTGCTTGACCCGGTTCTGATTCTCGGTCTGCGCATAGGAACCGCCGGTGCGGCAGCCGCTACCGTTGCGGGCAATATGATCGCTTCCCTGTATTACCTGATCTATGTATTGAAAAAGTCAGAAATACTGACGCTGAATCCAGCCCTTGCGCTCAGAAAACCGCAGGCGCTTGTGCACATTCTCATGATCGGACTGCCTAATGCATTAAGCAGTATTCTCTCCGGCTTCTCCTCCACCTTCGGCAACCGCCTTCTGAGCCAGTACGGTTCCATGGCGCTGGCTGCCAATGGCGCCGCTGGCAAGGTGATGTTATTGATCACGATGATCCAGATGGGCATCTGCATGGGTGCGCAGCCTTTGATGGCATACAACTATGGTGCGAAAAACACTTCCCGTCTGAAGGAAATCCTGCAGAAGCTCATCATTCTGACCGTATCCTTCGGTGCTGTTTCAACATTGATCTGCACATTTGCAAGACACTTCCTGATTTCCATCTTCCTCAAAGACGCATCGGCCGCCGCCATGGGTGAGCAGATCGTTGTATGGCTGCTGGCAGCCGGACCCGTGATCGGTCTCTTCTATCTCGGCACCAACTTCCTGCAGGCCTCAGGCAATGCCGCAAGAGCGACCTTCGTTTCCGTATTGCGCCAGGGAGTGCTGCTGATTCCTCTGCTTTATCTCATGCATGCGCTGCTTGGCTTCACCGGCATTGCGGCTGCCCATTTTGCGGCAGACACCGGTGCGGCCCTCATTGCCGCATTGATTGCATGTGGCCAATACAGAAAACTGGCTGACTGAATCTGATTCTCCATTGAATCGAGTAGGAGTCTGCTTTCTTTCAATCATTTACTCAAGGTTCATATTGGTTCCGCCCTTCGCTCCATTCCCATTACAGGAACTTCTTCACTACTACGGCGTCGGCTGACTCCATGCAGGTTCAACACTGCCTTCAATGTATAGCAGTGCTTGCCTTGTTTTGGCGTTACCTGCAGGCCTCCCCGGGTAAGGTGTGACAGCTTTCATCCCATGTACCTGCCTCATTTATCACTCTGCATTCCGGACAGTGTTGGACTTTGAACTGTCATACGTTCTTGTCCATGCAGAATAAACTTATATGATATTTCTGTTCGTCAGGCCGGGATTTTGCCCGTTTCGGGTTAGTATTTCCCACGAAACATCCGGCTTCCTTCAGATTCCATCTCGCGATGGACACCCTTGCCTTCGGCTGGCGTTTCCCACTGTCAAGCACGCAACGGACTTTCACCGTCTAGCTGTCACCCATGCCGGGTACACATGAAAAACGGAGATCACAGTGCGGCATTGCTGTTATACTGTGATCTCCGTTTCTTTTTTTACATTCTGCTCAATATGGGAAGCACATGATCAAGAACCTTCTGATATGCGCATTCCTCATCCGTCAGATAACAGACATTCTGTCTTCTGCATCCGCCATTGCACATTTTCAAATAACGGCATGTTTCACATGGCTTCTTCGTGCATTTCGAACCGGCGATGAATCTTTTTGCCGTCTGGGATGCATTGAAATCATTGAATGATTGATCATGAAGATTGCCCAGCAGATATTCATCCAGACAATAGAAGTCGCATGGATATGTATCCCCGTTTGATTCGATGACATACTGCATCATGCACATGCCGAGCATACCGCACTGATACGGCGGCTGTCCATGTGCCATGCCGTACAGATTCTCAAACAGATTCACGCTGAGCGGATTTCCTTTTTTCAATTCCTTCAGCCATTCATCAAAGAATTCAATATAGAAGGACGCATATTCATTGACACTGAGCGCGAACGCATCCGTGCTTTCATGGAAACCGGGCAGACAGGGAATCAATTGCACAAACTGAAATCTGTTTTCTTTGTAAAAGCGGAACAGTGCCTTTGCATGTTTTGCGAGATCTTTTGTGACAACCGTGAGGATGTTGAAATCAACCTTATATTTCTTCAGCAGTTTGATATTGTCCATGATGGCGTAGTAAACCGAACGGTTTTCTGCATCAAAGCGGAACTGATCCATATTCAGCTTGTATCCGTCAAGGGAGACACCGATCAGAAAGCGATTGTCCGCGAAGAATTTCACCCATTCCTCATTGATGAGCGTGCCGTTGGTCTGCAATGCATAATTGACTTTGATATCCGGATATTCCTTCATCTTTTCAACAAAATGCACAAAATAAGGCAGTCCCGCCACGGTCGGCTCCCCGCCCTGGAAACTGACATTGGCAGTTCCTTTGCCTTCGAGCGCTTCTGCCATTCTGTCGATGATGACATCGGCTGTTTCCGCACTCATCACACCGTTGGAAGCGACCGTCCGGTTTTCGGAAATGTCCGCATAGAAACAATATCTGCATCTCAGATTGCATAAGGATGAAGCCGGTTTGATCATCACTGAGATTGTTTTCACTGCCATAGAAGACTCCTTTTAAACCTGCCGGTATATGTCAATTATCATACCATGCGGTGCGAAGAATGAAAGAAAGACGGACCCGCCGTCTTTCATGAATGCATGATAATTCTATTTTCTGTCAATGCGCAAAACGCACATCACATCATCCTTGTTCACCCGCAGCTGCGGCTGATTGAGCAGATTGTTCTGCACGACAATGGCCTGGACCGCCTGGGCAAGCGCCTGGGTTGAGCCAAAGCGCAGTCTCACCTTTCCGCCCGGCGCCTGTGCCTGCGTGCTTGCGAGCACCGCATTGGCGTCATATTTTTCAAAATATGTGCCGGCCAGTCTGTGATATTCCATCTTGAGCGAGGAGGCCTTCGGAAAGGAAATCTTCAGTCTTGCCTGGGCATTGCCTGTCTCAAGATACGAGGGAATCGGATGTTCCTTTGAAATCCATGTGTCATTGAGGCAGAAATAATCATGTTCGCAGCTCTCCGTTCCGTCACTCAGAATCAGATCATCCCAGGTGCAGTCAATCTATGTCCAGCTGCCGTCAATATGGGCAAGATTCCATGCATGGCGCACATTGTTTCCGTTTTTGGAGGCCGGGCCGCTCACATAGATGCACTCAATACCGGCGCTTCTGCATAACAGCATGAACGCTCTGGCATAGCCTGCGCAGACGGAATTGCCGCCCATGAAGACACTGCTGATATTCTGGTCCAGATAGCCATCGGTATCCCGTCCGGTGTTGAACTTTGTTTTCTGCACAATGTAATCGTGGAAAAGAAGCGCCTTCTTCCAGTCACTGTCCAGTTTGCGGGACTGTTCCATCACCGGCTGAATGGCCTGTGCCATCGCGGCGGTAATCTGCTTTTCATTGCCTTTGAGTTCGAGGAACTGGTGTTTCACCACCTTGCCCATGATGTTGAATGAATATCTTGCCGGAGTGTCCGCCCACCAGAGTTCCGGATGGTCATCGAGAACCGCGCGGTTGGCAATCAGATAATCCGCCGTTGAGACCGCATCAATCTCAAATGCCGTTTCAAACTGGCGCATGTGAGTCAGAAGCGTGTCATAGGTTTTCTTCTGCGAATTATTGAGAAATTCATAGTAAAATCCGTGATTGTTATCAAGCTGTTTTGCCATAGATGATTTTTCCTCTCGTCTTTACAGATTCATTATAGCCTGTGCGAAAGAAGGCATGGAAACCTTTTGCCATCAGACATAAACTGATGTATTCTGAAGCCGCACAAGACGGAGAATGATTATGAAAAAAGACGCCATCATCTTTGATATTGACGGAACGCTCACCAACAGCACCAGGGCAATCATCGCCTCATGGAACAGACATCTGGAATCACTTCCTTATCCCCACCGTCTTCTGGACGAAACGCTGGCCGGTTCTCTCATGGGCAAAACCATGGATGACTGGGCAAAGGCGGTTTTGCCTGAGCTTCCCCTGTCTGTCTCCCGGAAAATCACCGAAGAGATGGAACGGCTCGAGAATGAAGAGATCCGCACCAACGGAACCGGTCTTTATCCGGATGTCAGAGAGACATTTGAATTGTTAAGCAAGGATTATCAGCTGTTCATTCTCTCCAACTGCGGCAGAGGATATATCGAGGCGGTCATGGCCCATGCGGGCATTGAACAATTTGTCAAAGGACATTTATGTTTCGGCGACAACGGCCTGGACAAACCGGACAATCTGAAAAAGATGATTCATGATTATGATCTGAAAAATCCCGTCTATGTCGGCGACACAAAACGGGATGAGGAATGCTGTGAAATTGCCGGTGTCCCCTTCATCTTTGTCTCATGGGGTTTCGGCGATGTGCCGGATGCGGCATACCGCTGTGACAGTATGAAAGAACTTCCTTCCATCATTGAAAACATGGACTGAATTGAAAAATACGCATCTGTGCCAGGAAATGAGCCGGATGCGTATTTTTTTAATGCATTTCAAATGTTTCCAGACCTGCGTTGTGAAGCATCTTCACACCGCCAAGAAACAGTGACATACCGGCGATGTTGACACATTCACCGATCCAGTTGAACAGCGGATTGGTGAAATCCTTTGCGGAAAGATATCCCATGCCGAGCATGCATACAAATGAGACCAGGAAGAGAATCATGCAGTTCTTCTTTTTCATCTTCGCGGAAATGTCCGCCATGCCGCCCCAGATCAGGGCAGTGCCGATGATCGTGAAAAACACAAAGATCATGGTTCCGCCGAACACGGCGGGAACCGCTGTCATGATTGTGCGCTTCTGTCTGAAAAACAGCAGGCCGGCCATACCGATGCCTCCGAGCATGAACCCGGTTGACTGCATCGGGAAGAACGATTGATTCAGAGCGGTGAAATCGCAGATGTTCATCGCATAGAGGAATTTCCAGGAAGCTTTATAGAATCCGGCTGTGAAGATCACGATCATGCCTGCCGCAAACAGAGCGAATGCGCCTTTGGACATCATGTGATAGAGATCATGCATCAATGTGAATGAGGCGATCAGAAACAACACAACCGGGATGAAGTCGGCAAGAGCCATGAGAATGCTCATTTAATTGCCTTCTTTCTTTATCAGATGATACAGCGGCACAAACGGGATGATGATCGGAGTGGTATCACAGTAGTGATTGAATTCCGGATCATTTCCATAGCGTGCAGCCTGACGCTTTTCAAGACGCTGGGCGCCATTGAACATGATGATGATAATGGCGATGAAGGAGATAATTGCCATCAGCCACTGGCCGATGCCTGTGTATGTGGTGAAACCGCCGATAAAGACGCCGAGCCACATCAGCAGTTCGCCGAAATAGTTCGGGCAGCGGCAGATCCTGAAGAGGCCTTCGGTTGCGACCTTCTTCGGATTTTTCTTTTTCTGTTCACTCTTCTGCGCATCCGCCATTGCCTCAATGATGGCGCCAGCAAATGAGATCAGTGCGCCGATCAGAGGAAGCACGGTATCAGTGGAACCGTTGTACAAACGGTAGAACACCGGTGAAACCTGCATGGTGTAAAGCACCCCCAGAAACAGCCACATGACGATCATGACCGGCATCGGAACAGTGCTGTCCGTGACGCCTTTCATCGCGTCTTTGTAGGATTTGCTGGTGCGCTCACGCGACCACAGGAAATATGCCAGACGGATGCCGTAAAACAGCAGAACCGCGCACTGAATCACACTGACCCATGTCAGTTTTGAGAAAAAGAGAATCAGAATCGCAGCTCCGCCCGCCGCCACGGCCAGACCGTAGCCGACAGACATGAACCAGATGAAATTGTGAAAGCCGACCGAGCATGCCAGAAGGCATACGAGAAAGACGATCCATAATTTTTCAAATCCCATGATCAGGCCTCGATCTTTCCGTTTTCCTCAATATATTTCTTAAAGGAAAGTTTTCCGTATTCGGTATCGGCAACCATCGAATTGCTCAGGGTCCACTTGGAGAAGCGGATGATGCTTTCCTTTCCGGTCTTCTTCACCTTCTGGATCCATGCCAGCACATCAAACAGCCATACCGGCGCTCTTGAGATATTGGGCGTCTTGCCGTTGACCGCAAACATCATGTTGGCAATTTCCTCATAGGTGTAAGTCTCGGTTCCGCCGATGTTGTAGGTCTTGTTGTCATCCAGCATATGTCTGACCATGAAATCAGCCAGATCCGTTGTGTCGATGACATTGCATGAGACAGGCTCCTTGCCAAGCAGTGTGACCTTGCCTTTGGCGATCATCGGCTTGAACACCTTGACGATGTCATAGAAATATCCGGTCGGACGGTAAATGGTATACTGCAGTCCGCTTTCCTTTAACTTCTTCTCAAACTTCGCCTTGGCATCCAGCATGGAAACACCGGCCGCTTTGGGATCATCGGCCTTGAGAACAGAGACATATGCAAAGTTCTTCACACCTTCCTTGACGGCATCATTGAGGATGTTCAGGTTGCCCTGATAGTCGACATCATAATTGGTCACGGTGGCGCTGCTTCCGGTCAGACCGACAGTTGTGATCACCACTTCCCTGCCTGCGCAGATGCCTTTGACCTGTTCAGGTTTGGTGACATCCACCTTTTTCTTTTCATACTTTCCTTCAATGCCGTCGATGTCTCTGGTGACCATATCGACAGCCAGCACATCATTGCCTTCACGCACAAGCGTCTTCAATACATCGGTTCCGAGCTTTCCATAAGCTCCCGCCAGCAATACTTTCATTTTCTGCACACTCCTTTGCTGTTCTGTATATACGAAACAGATTATTTCTTTTTCTTTTCCTTGTTTCTCTTGTCGTTGATGATCTTCATTTCCTTTTCGGTGATATTGCTCACGCCGTTTTCCTTTGCCCATTTGATGCATCCCTTCAGGACGGTCGGAAGGAAGACTCTGGGCACATTGACCAGCATGGCAAGTGCCTCATCCGTAAAGGTGACGGAGGGATCGATGCGGTCCGCCGCATAGCGCACCGACTGCACGGTTGTCTTTCTCATCGGCAGCAGTTCCGGAATCATGAAGTTATGTTTGTGATACCAGAAGTTTTTGGAATCACGATATCCGTAATCCACCGGCACCGGCGGGAAGTCAAATCGTTTCACACCGTTGACAATCGCGTTGTAATACTTCTCCTTCATGAGAATCTTGTCCACTCTCAATACGAAGTGGGCGCCATAGGGTGAGGTGATACCGTTGAAATCATGATAGGATTCCAGCTCATAATGATCCTCTCCCTCTTTGAGGGTCTGTGTATCCTCACAGTGTTCCAGATTGTCCATCCACGTGCATTCCATCGCCTGGAAGGCTTCCGCGATCACCTTCGGATAGGTTCCCTGGGGATCAGCCTGTTTCATCAGACCGTCTTCCAGAGTGAATTTGAAATCCTTCATCTTTTCTTCCGGCGTATCGCCCGGCCAGCCCAGACGCACGGTTTCCTTGAAATAGGATTTTTTGTCCGGCAGGAAATTCAGGACACATTTTTTATGTTTGATCAGGTTCTGCGCCGTATTGCTTGAGTTGCGGCAGCTCAATAGCATGGCATAGTAATCCTTGCCCGCAATGTAGAATGGCTGAACCAGTGAATACGGTCCGCATGTGGTTTTTCCGTCATCGGTCAAAGTGCTGATCAGCACCACCGGCATCGGAAAGAAAAGTGATGTCTGATAAAAGTTATCGACAATTCTGAGATCCTTGAAACTGCTCATCTGTTTATACTCCTTCTTATTTTGCAATGTATGAAACCAGCTGCAGAACCATTTCCAGAGTGATCTCCTTCTGCACAGCCGCGTTCAGCATATTTTCCGCAAGTATGCTATCCATGTTCAGATCTTTTTCACCTGCGAACTTCACCAGAAGCTTTCTGACATAGCCGGAAATTTCTGAAATCAGTTCTTTGTGCCGTTTTCCTTTCATATCATTAAAATTTCCCGGCACACGGTATTCCTGCCAGAAACTGCGGTAGATTTCAACAAAATCCTCAAGCGCATGATAGATTCCGGCAACCCCTTCACGCATATTCCGCGCATTCATGCATTCCGTTTCCATGTCATCGAGCGCTTTGTGCCAGTCCTCGATCATAATCGCAGCCATCAGACTGCTCTTGTCGGGAAAATGGTTGTAGATCGTCCCTGCCGAAATGCCGCACAGCGATGCGATTCTGCGCATTGACAGTGTTTCATCCGGTGATTCCGTCATGAACTGCCTGGCCGCATTGAGAATTCTCAGCCTCGTGTTATTGCTTGTTCTTGCCATTTCATCCTCCTTGCCAAGCTCAAAACTGAACGCGTTCAGTTTCCGTTTTTCATTATAATATTTTTTTCACAAGTTGCAATATGGTTGACTGCACCAACTTGATCTCGGTTAAGATATAGCTATAATGATTGTTGTTTTAAGGAGCCAGTATGACAAAAACAGATATCGGAAACCATATGCTAGAAACGCTGCACAGACAGTATGTTCTCAGAAAGAATGACACCGGCGCTGATGCGCATCTGCGCGCAAAAGGAATCCGTCTGAATACAGAATCATGGGAAGTCGAAGGCATCGGACATCTGTGCATCATGCGCATGAACTTCCTGTTCAATCTTGTCTGTATGGAGACGGTTGTGCTCTCATCCGTCCATAAGGATGTTCCCCTGTTCAACGTGGACACGATGCGCTTTGGCAGCACGGAGACATTCATGGCTGAACTGTATGACACGCAGCTTGAACAGTGGCCGCCTGAGGCAGGAAAAGCATTCGACGCAATCAAGGATCAGAACCGGGATCTTCCTGATTATGAACATTCCGGACACTGGTATGATTCCATCCTTTTCCCGTGTTCCATGGCGAAGAAAGGAAAAGGATATTCCGGCCGTTTCGCAAAAGCCGCAAATGATTATATTGATGTCTTTGTGAAGCAGTTAAAGAATGCGGCGGATTGTTCCGCAGAAGAAAAGACTGCAAAAACCACTGAATTCGTTGACCGGCTGATCGCGGAAGGCGGACCGGCAGTTGACACCATGGTGAAGCTGTTCGGAAAACAGACCGCAGACAGAATGGTCCGCAGACATATGTACGGCATCTGAAATTATTTTTGATGTGCCTTGCGGTAAAATGATGTGCTAAGACGGAATAATATGGACGAAAGAGCGAAGACAGCCGCACAGCTGATTTACATTCTCAAAGTGATGGGCTATCCCGAAGACTTCGGCAAAGCGATCGCATCGCAATTGCGCACGGAAAAGGCAATGCGGAGAATGATCGGCTACCTCAGACAGGCAAAGCCGAAACATCCCGAGGAAATCGCGGATGAAATGCTTGCCATCATGGAAGAGCGGGAAGCCTGGATCAGAAAGAAATCAGCCGAATATTACAATCAGAAATACAATGAAACACTGCTGAGAGGATTCGATGAGGAAGAGGACTGAATCCTCTTTTTTACGGTCTTCACGGCTCATTGAAACGCCGATTGTTTTTTTGTGTAATCTTGGTGAAAGTACTGTCGGTCATATGAACAGACTGATAAAATAAATTCAGTAACAGGTGGAGGAATAAACAATTATATGCTTCAGAACAGACTTGAACAGATCCTGGGTCAGCTCGACACATGGCAGTTCCCCGAGCTGATTGAGGACATGCCTCATGGCGATATGCCCGGGGACAAGGTGATCATTTCAGATGCGCTGGTGCCCCATGCGCAGACCATTTTCAGGCTTCTCATCAACATGATGAAGAACAAGGGCGACAATAAATATGTCATTTCCATTTTCGGCGGTTCCGGATCCGGAAAGAGTGTGACCACATCCCTGCTGACCTATTATCTCAATGCGGCAGGCATCAAAACCTATGCCCTTTCCGGCGACAATTATCCGCGCCGCATTCCCATGTACAACGACGCCGAGCGTCTTTCCATTTTCCGCTCCGAAGGACTCAAGGGCCTGCTGAAAGAAGGACTTTACAGCGAGGATGCCCAGAAGATACTCGATGAATTATGGAAGAAGGAGACCGATTCCGATCCGAAGGAAACAGAAGCCTATCCATGGCTCAAGGCTTATCAGGCATACGGCAGAGAAGGTCTGAAAGGCTATCTCGGTGAGGATAAGGAACAGGACTATGCTGGAATGGACACACAGCGGTGCCGATCAGGTGAAAGGTGTTGATATTTCCATCTGCCTCAGATCCACTCCTGAAGAGACAAAGGCATACCGTCTGTTCCGTGCCAGAGACACAGGCGCCGATTCACCGTTTGTCACAATGGTTCTGGAAATCGAACAGGAGAAGCTGGACAGAAGAATGGAGAATGCGGACATCATTCTTTCCAAGAAAGGCGAGGTTTTAAGACCGTAATATGGACAGAACAAAAACCGGAACACTTCTGAACGCCTATTGCGATTCCATGGGCGGACAGTTACAGGATATCGTCGAGGTTCTGAAAAAGGATGAATTCAAAGACACCTTTGAATCCTTCTATATCCTGCCAAGCGTCTTCAATTCCGATCTTGACCGCGGTTTCTCCCTGGTCAACTACGACCTCAATGAGTCACTGGCTTCAAAGGAAGATATCGAAGAACTCAAAAAACTGAACATCCGTCTGATGATGGATTTCGTGCTCAACCATATTTCCGTTCTTTCCCCTCAATTCCAGGACATCCTGAAAAACGGTGATGAATCTGAATACAGAGACTTCTTCATCGACTGGAACCGCTTCTGGGAAGGCTGCGGTGAGATGACGGAAGCCGGCTATATCCAGCCGGATGAGAAATATATCCGTGACATGTTCTTCCGCAAGGCGGGACTGCCCATTCTCATGGTGCGCTTCCCGGATGGAAGAGATGTGCCTTACTGGAATACCTTCTATCAGGAAATCAATTATCCCGATCTGAACGCCTATGAACTGGTCAGAGATCTCAATCTCCAGTATTGCGTGGCAAGTGAGATCGCCGATATCTTCAATCACTCCTCAAAGAAAATTGAAGCGCTTGATTTCGGCCGATGGAACAAATACAGAGATCAGGTAGTGGATTATGTGCAGTCAAGACGCACCTATCTCGGCCAGATGGATCTCAATATCAAATCCCCGCTGGTCTGGGATTATTACAGAGACACCCTGAAGAGGCTGGCGGACTACGGCACATCGATTGTGCGTCTGGATGCGTTTGCCTACGCTCCCAAAGAGCCGGGTGAAAAGAACTTCCTCAATGATCCAGGCACATGGGATCTGCTGGAAAAAGTCGCCGCCATTGCGAAGGAAAACAACCTTACCGTTCTGCCTGAAATCCACGCCTCCTATGAGGAAAAGATCTATGAAACCCTGGCCTCCAAGGGATATATGGTTTATGACTTCTTCCTGCCGGGACTGGTCATTGACGCATTTGAAAGAAAGAACGGAACCTATCTGAAAAAATGGTTTGACGAGATCATTGAAAAGAAGATCCGCACGGTCAATATGCTCGGCTGCCATGACGGCATCCCGCTGCTGGATCTCAAGGGACTTCTCTCTGAGGAAAGCATCCAGAATGTCATCAAGGCCACCGTCGACAGAGGCGGCTATGTCAAGGATCTCCATGGCGCAAAGAATGTCTACTACCAGGTCAATGCGACTTATTACAGCGCCCTTGGCGAGAGTGATATGAGAATGTTGATGGCCAGAGCCATTCAGCTGTTCATGCCCGGCAAGCCGCAGGTCTGGTATCTGGATCTGTTTGCCGGAACCAATGATTATGAAGCCATGCGCAGAGCGGGTGAAGGCGGCCACAAGGAAATCAACCGCACCAATCTGACAAAGGAACAGATTGAGGAAAGCCTGAAAAAGGATGTCGTTGTGAAACAGCTGGAAATGCTCAGAATGAGAAACACCAGCGAAATCTTCTCGGAGGATGCAAAGATCAGCTGTGATCTGAACGGCTCTGAAATGTGCATCATCTGGAAAAACGCAGCCGGCTGCGCAAGACTGGATGTGGACTTCGAAAAAGAAACCTACTCCATCAAACTGGAAGAAAACTGATTTCAGTAACATCTGCAGGGCATCCGGAAACGGATGCCCTGTTTTTTTCAATTACAGGTTATAGAAGCAATCAATTTCACCGGAAAGTGTTACTGTTGTATAGTAATTCACATACACGAAGACAGGAGGTGATTTTCCATGAACAGACAGATAAAACTGCTGAGTTTCACAATCATGTTCGCAGCTGTGAACTTCGTGGTGTTCACATATGCGAAAATCAATATTCCCCTTCCCGGAGGCAGTGCCGTCGCGATCCATGTCGCAAACGCTGTTGTCGTTCTGTCCGCATGGCTGATCGGTCCCGTTTACGGCGGTCTTGCCGGTGCAGTCGGTCTTTCCATCGCCGATATTCTCGATCCCATCTATATTGTTTCAGCTCCGAAGACCTTCTTTCTGAAATTCATGATCGGCTTTATCGCCGGCACAATCGCGCAAAAAACGGGTCTGCATAAAACCGATGATCCGAAAACAATCACAAAAATCACCGCTCTGAGCGCCATTGCCGGTCTGGGCTTCAATGTGATCTTTGAACCTGTCATCAGCTATCTTTACAGACGGTTCATCCTGAGAACCGGAGCGGAAGCGGCAGCGATCCTGACCACATGGCTGGGCGGGGTCACCGCATTCAACGCGGTGGTATGCGTGTTTGTGTCCGTTCTGCTTTACAAAGCGCTGTACAAACGATTCCGCACAATGATGCCGCAGTAAGCATTGATTTATATCTGACAAAAACAGCACCGGAACTTCCGATCTGATCAGAAGACTCCGGTTTTTTTACTGCTTATTGATAGTTTTTTTTATGCTTCGATGTCGAGGATTGTGACGGTGCCGTCCAGTGCCTTGTGGATTGTGATGATGGCTTCCTTCTTTTCGGCTCCCGGATAGACAACCTGACTCTCTGCACGGAACTTGTAGTTGGTTCCGTTGACCAGCTGTGTCTCAATCAGCTCGATGGCCTCATAATTGACACCGATCAGCTCTTCGGTTGCTTCGTCGAAGACTGCCATTGCGTCATCATTGATGACTGTCTCTTCTGTCTTTTCCCATCCGCCGACGATTGTCTGTTCTGTTTTGGCTGTATTGTTCATGGCTGCTCCTGTTAACATTGCGATTACCGCTGCACCTGCGATCATTGATTTCAACATGTTCTTTCTCCTTTGGCTTTTCTTTGCCTTTCACTTTCATACACAGGTTTTCATTGTGCCTGGTCACATCTTTTTGAAATCTTTTTTTCTGTCCGGGCTT
>CACWLH010000046.1 GCA_902761625.1 uncultured Erysipelotrichaceae bacterium | reverse complement strand
GCCCATGATGCCGAGTCCGATAAATCCGATTTTCATGTTTATTCTGTTCCTTTCAGTTTTTATCATTCATGCGTTTCATCGCTTCGATTCTTCTTTCAATTGCCGCGCGTGTCACAGGTGAGGCAAGATCTGAATCAAAGCCATGATAAGATTTTTCGATTAAATTGAGTTCTGCCGGGATTCCTGAAGCTCTGAGCTTTTCGGCATAGACTGCAGCTTCATCAGCCAGGATATCCATTTCCTGCGGTTCAATGTATGCTTCGGGAAGATCGGCTGTATTTTCTTGCTTCAGAGGAATCATATAAGGCATATATTCCTCTTTCGCATTTCTCAGATATGCATTCCACATCTTCGTATTTGCCGAAAGCGGCCAGACAGCGTCTTTGTATTTTGATGCGGACGGATAGATTTCCGTATTGTCTGTCAGTACCGGATAGATGAGCAGCTGCCCTTTCGGCATTTTCATTTTCTGATCATGCGCGTAAAGACACACTCCTGCCGCAAGAGCTCCGCCTGCACTTTCTCCAAGCACAATGACACCTGAATATTCTTCACTGACTTTTCGGTAAAGCGCGATGCAGTCTTCAAAGATCTGATATCCGTTAACGGAGGGGATGAGTCTGTATTCAGGAAGATACACCCTGCATTTCATACGCATTGCATATTCACATGCCAGTGCCAGAGAGTTGGCTGTGGCCGGCAGATAGAATGCGCCGCCATGCAGGTAAATCAGGGCATGTTCCGTATCTTCGCAATCAGCCGGTTCAATGACCCATGTTGCAAATACGGAGCCGTCCAGTGAAGTGATGTCTTCTTTATGAATCACACAGCCTTCAGGCGGTACAAATTCTGCAGTTTCCTTTGCCTTGGTTCTGGCCATGATTTTTAACATGACCTTCATGGCCGGCTGAAGGGGATCGATATCCGCCAGCTGGGCAGGTACTGCCAGCCGGGGATCATATTTATATTCACTCATCTGTATTCATATGTCCTTCTTGCAATACCGAGCTCTTCATTGGTCGGGATCACAAGAACTTTCACTTTCGATTCGGCTGCCGAGATCACTTTATCGCTTCTCCTGTTTGCCTCTTCGTCCAGCTTCACGCCGAGCAGATTCAGCTTGGCACAGACTTTTTCACGGATGTAATCGGAATGTTCACCGATCCCTGCCGTAAAGACAAGATAATCCAGTTTTCCAAGATCCATCGCAAATGCGCCGATGTAATGGACAATGCCTGTTACAAATACATCCACCGCAAGAGCTGCTCTTTCATTGCCTTCTTCAGCCGCTTCAATGACATAGCGCAGATCATTTGAAACACCTGAAATACCAAGCAGTCCGCCTTTTTTCTGAAGTCCCTGCAGAATTTCTTCATCGGAAAGTCCTTCATCTTTCAGAAAATAACTCATGGATGTGTCCATATCGCCGACTCTGTTGGCATGGATCAGACCCGATTCAAGGCTCATGCCGAAGCTTGTATCAACACTCTTTCCGTTTTCAATCGCACAGATTGAGCAGCTTCCGCCAAGATGGCAGCTGATCGCTGAATATTCCGGATTCTTTTCGTTCAGCACATCGGCAATATAGCCATGGGATGCGCCATGATAGCCAAGTCTTTGCACGCCGTATTTTTCATACCATTCATACGGAACACCGAAGATCTTTCTGCCCATCGGAATGGTCTGATGGAATGCTGTTTCAAAGCAGCCGATGAACTTCGCATCGCTTAAGAAGGAGCGCATGACTTCAATTGCCGAAAGATAGGCGCGGTTATGAAGCGGTGCCAGGGAGATCCAATCTTCCATTCCTTTGAGAACTTCTTCATCAAGCTCATGAACGCCAAGATGTCCTTTTGAAAGTGTTGCCTTGTATCCGACCCGTTCAATTTCCTTTACATCCTGAATCACGCCGTATTCAGAAGATGTCAGATAATCCAGGAACAGACGGATGCCGCTTTCATATGTCGGGATATCACCCTTTTCAAAGCTGTCTTTTTCCCCATCTGCACATCTTTCATAACGGAAGATTGCATCATGATCGGAGCCGACTCTTTCAATTCCGCTGACTGCCAGAACACGTGCTTCCGGCATGTCATAGAGTTTGAATTTCAGAGAGGTGCTGCCGACATTGCATACGAGAACAATCATTCATAGCCTCCCAGGTATTCGAGAAGCTCCTGCATTTTCTTATCGCCGCCGGCTGCCGGTTTCCAGTCAACCTGCACAGCTTCATATCCCTGCTTCTCAAGTACTTCCGCAAAGGAGCGGGGACCGACATTGACTACAATCAGTTCGGATCTGAAGAGATTCAGAATCTTTGAAACATCGCTCATATCAGGCAATCTCCTTTCTCAGTCTGATGATTTCGGACGCAAGAAGCGCTGCTCTGTAATTGGTACGGCAGACATAGACGCCTGCTTCACGCAGTTCAGCTTCCTGCTTGTGGATATCCTGCCAGTCGGCTGTTGTGCCGAGAACCGATGCGATAAACGCAATCTTTCCGCCGCGCTCTGCCGCAATTTCCTGTGCTTTCCTGATGTCATCCACGACATATCCGCACGGGTCCATATGGCCGGGCGGGGTCAGGATGAAGTCGAGAATGATCACGGCTGTACTCGGATCGGCTGCTTCCTTGAGAATTGCAGGCTTGCGGATGCTGGCATCGATGGCCGGATGGGGTCGTCCGAGTGTGAACTCTTCTTCGCCATAGTCAATTGCCGTATGAGCCTGGATTTCTTTTCCGCTTTCAAGCTTGTATTCCGGATACAGCGGCGCATTGGAATAAATACCGCCGGTTGCTTCCCACATGGTGCGCATTCCTTCATCAAGATATGTGCCGCCGGTATAAGCAGCTCTGACATATTTCTGTTCGGGAGCCATATCCTTCACAGCTTCTTTTGCAATTTCCTTGAGTTCTTCAAGGCTGCCGAGTGAATAATCGTTATGGATGATTTCCAGTGCTCTCAAAGCACAGTCATCCAGATTTGATGCATAGATTGAACCGGTCTCCTCAATTGTTTCGCGGTCGCAGCCCATGAAGAAGACGACTCTCGGCTTCTTCATTTCACGGATTCTTGCGAGCAGCTTTTCAAGAACGCTGTCAGCCGGCTTGCGGGAAATCAGAATGATGTATTTTGTTTCGGGATCCGCTTCGAGAGCATCGATTCCCATTAACATCGTGATGCCGCCGACCGGTTCCTTGAGATCATTTCCGCCGGTGCCGATGGTCTGTGACACACCGCTGCCTGCTTCATGAAGAATTGCCGCAACATGCTGGATACCTGTTCCGGAAGCACCGACAATTCCGAACGGACCGCGGTTGTTGATGGATGAGAGAACAAGTGCGCTTCCGTTGATATTGGCAACACCGCAATCCGGGCCCATGCATAAGAGTCCTTTTTCACGGGCAAGCTCCTTCATTTCCCTTTCATCTTCAAGCGGAACATTGTTGGAGAATACACAGCAATGAAGTCCTGCATTGAGTGCCTTCCTGACTTCGGCAAGCGCATATTCGCCCGGTACGGAAATCTGACAGAGATTTGCCCTAGGATGATCATTTACAGCTTCGGAAATGGAGCCGTAATACTTCTTTTCTTCCGTTTCAGACTCCTTCTTTTCATCGGATGTGATTGCCTTCACTGCATTTTTGAAAGCTTCTTTGCTTTCGGCACTTGCGACAATGACATAATCCGCTTCGCTGCATGCCTGGATTTCATCCGTGCTGAGTCCGATCTCTTCGATAACTTCCTTGAAGACTGCAGTTGCCATTCCGACATAGCCGGTTTCAATTCCTTCCTGCTCATTCAGAACAGCTGTCTGCTGAAGTGTTTCCAGTGAGTCGATATATCTGTTTTTCTGAATTTTCACAAAGACCTGCATTTTACTCACCCTCCAGTTTTTTCACTTCGCAAGCGAGTCCTTCAACTGCCTTGCGGAAGCAGTCCATCGGCAGCTCCGCTGCGCCAGCTCCTGCCTGGCCACCTGTTTTCAGAGCGGATCCGCCGTGGCTGATCGGCAGAGCATTCTTGCCGACAACCTTTCTGATATCGACACCGACCGGGAAGCCTCTGTAGTCATCCCACGGTACCGGTGCGAATGTATGTTCGCCAAGTGATACCTGACGTGCTTTTTCTGTTCTTTCCTTTGCATCGCGGAATGTACCGCCGGTCATGCGCAGATAAGACGGACCGGCAATTGCGCTCATGCCGCCAAGGCCCCAGACTTCCGTGACACAGCTGTCGCCAAGATAACCCAGGAGGTCTTTTTCGGTTGTGGTCGGATTGAGGAAAATGCCTTTGATGATCGGTGCCTTTGTCGTATACCATCTGTTGCCTGTGCCGGCGACCTGAATGCCGAACTCAATGCCGTTGCCGCCCATTCCGGTCATCACGGTTGAATACGGTACTTTCTTTGCACTCTGCATGATCGCTTCAACACCTGCCATCATGACATGCAGGAAGAAGCGGTCGTTGGCAGCAATTTCCTTAATGACTCTGTCGCGGGCCGGATGATCCACATCCAGCAGCCAGGGAACCAGCTCCAGAGCCAGAGCCATGGAAGCGGCCGGCTGACGGTTGTGGTTTTCATCGCCCATGCCTGCTGTTTTGGAAAGAATACGGATCAGATCAATACCGCCGCTCTTTCTCACTGCTTCGCCAAGCACTGCCGCATAATCACCGCGGATGAAGCTGAGATTTTCTTCAACATCATCTCCGTAGATTCCCCATCTGAGAACTCTCGGATTAGAACCGGGATGAGGTACGCAGTATCCTCTGCCGCCGGAGTATTTGTCTTCAACAACAAACACTGGCATGCTGGCGCTCATGACGCTTGATGCGGCATTGCCGCAGTTGTAATCCTGGGACGGTGCAATTCTGATTTCGCCTCTCATCACCATTTCCCATGCTTCATCGATATTCTTTGCAAGGCCGTCATGAACTGCCGCACCTGAGACCGCTGTCTTCAGGGGGATCGGCAGATCTTCAGGTCTGATCGTGGGTCCGGGCACAAGGATCAGATTCTTCTCCATTCCCGGGACAGCTTCAATTGCCGGTTTGACATCAATCCAGACGGGTCTGCCGTTGGTCATGATGTCCATGACTTTCTCATTGGCAGCCGCCACTTTTTCCGCTACTGTCATATCGTTCACTCTCCTTTAATCCGCACCTTTTCTGATTGTGATACATGCATGGAAGCCGAGTTTCGGTACAGTAACCTGCAGCTTTCCGTCTTTGATGCTGTATCCGACGTTGCCCGGGCAGTCAAGATTTTCGACAACTGCCGATTTGTATTCCCAGGGAATTTCAGCTGTGACATCGCTCAGTACAGGCGGTTCAAAATAGCTGTTGCCATAGTGACCGCATGCATTGACGAAGTGAATGATGTCGGTGTCATTCTTTCTGCCATGTGTGACTTCGACCATTTCAGAGAGGTCTTTTGAAGCCTGTTCAATTCCGCAGATATTCACAAGAACATCTTTCACAAACAGACGGAATGCTTCATGGCCGTCTTTGTAGTAATTGCTTCCGGCATACCAGGGAATCGTGATTCCCTTTCCACTCCCGAATTCATTGACAGCGATTGCCGGCAGCTCTGTCGGAGCCTTGTCTGCATAGCATAATTCAGGCGGTCCGAAACGTTCGGGTTCGCAATAGGCTCCGTATTTCTTCACGCCTTCCTGATATTTCTTCGGTTCATATTCCTTGCCGGTGATCAATAAGTTACGGTTTGCAAATGAGGTGAATGTTTCCTCATCCTTTTCATCAAACAGGAACATTGCACCTTCGCAGTTTCTGTCCGTCTTCTCTGCTTCTTCAATCCCGCAGCATTCCAGCTTCACCGTATTGCCGCATGCAATGACAATGCCGCCGTTTTCTGCATAGCTGTTGAGCTTCTTCTGCATCATTTCCGGCAGACGGTTTTTGGAAGGAAGAATGACAGCTTTATAAGCTGAGAGATCCTTCTTCATTAGTCCGCCCATCAATGTTTCATCGAAGTAAATATGATTTTCCGTCAAGAGTCTGACCCAGCCTCTTTCTTCCGGATTGGGGATGATATAGGAATCCTTGACAAGGAGTACATCGGAAACTCTATTGACGCTGTACATGAGATCTTCATGTTCTTTTGCATAGGCGAAGACTTTTTTCACTCTTTCAAATGTGCTCTGATCTGCTTTGTCATAAAGACGGCCGATCACATAGTAGTCAATACCTGCAAAATTGGAGAGTGTCTGCCATAAGCGCAGTTCCTGAAGAGCGCCTGTGCAGGAAGGATGACGGTACGGGAAGCCCATGAAGTCAACATTTGCGACAGTCGCTTCCACATCCATTCCCTTCATCATGCGGGCAGCCGAAGATGCCTGATACTGCCAGGAAGGCAGCTCTGCCCCAAAGTCTGTATGTGCTTCCTGACGGGAATAATCAACAGAACAATAAGCAAGATCAGGATTGATCTTCTTCAGAAGTGAAGTGATTCTCTTCTTCTGGGCAGAAGCGATCTCCTGCTGGAAGCCGAAGTAGATCATGCTTGCCTTGTCACCCGGTCTTAACTCAGTGGGGATGTCCATGCCTGTCTTTGCCTTGAAGGCTGCTTTGCAGGTATCGCACTGACACGGACCGTGACGCTTCATCGAGTAGTCAACGATATAGCCGGTTGCGCTTCCCATGTTGCAGTAGATGCCGTCAAACGGGATCTTCGCAAACATTTCTTCCAGGATCTGATCCATGTATTCTGCCTGATAGCCGCCGAGTAAGCATGTCTGCACATAGCCGTTGTAATTCAGCTCGCTTCCGTCCGGATGTCTGTATGCCCAGTCCGGATGTCTTTCAAAAACGGATTCGGGAATCTTGGAAAAATCTGTACGGGCGATCACTTTGATGCCGTTTTCATGGCATCTGTCCACCAGATGCTTCAGATCGAAATTGTCAATATATCTGCTGCTGACATGATCTTCGAGTTCACTGTCATAGCCTGCCATCAGACCGGCCGCATTCAGCATGACCGCATTGCATGAAAATGATTTCAGTTCTTCAATGAAACGGTCTTCGTCAAAATTGTCTGTGTCGATTTCACGGAAATTCGGCTGAATCATACGCCATGGATATTCTTTCCACCAGTTGCTCATGCGCTTTTTCCTCCTGTTTATCAAGTTTTTTCTTCATTTTGATCTTAGCAGAACGGTAAAAGCCGATATATTTTGATATTGGTTAATTTATCTGTATTTTTGACATTAAAAAAGACAATGAGCGAAGATTTTCCGCTCACTGCCCGATTGTCTTTTCAATTATTTCTGCACGTACTTTTCGCCGTCGAGAAGCACCACATTCATCTTCTCAACCGTGACCTTTTCCCAGACTCCTGCCTTGATATAAGGCTCAGATGCAAGATACTCATCAAAGAGTTCCTTTGAAGGAAAATCCATCACCATCACGGAGCCTTTCATCTTTCCTTCTTCATCGAGCAGTCCGCCTGCACATAATACTTTTCCCTTGATCTTCGACATGTTGGCAAGATGTTCGGGACGTACTTCCATTCTCTTTTCAAGCATCCCTGCCCCGTCATAAGCTGTAATTACAAACTGCATACTTTCCTCCCTTGTGCAATTATTTTTCCTTCACCATCACAAATGCCACCGCATAATCCTGTTCGTGAGAAATCGAAACAGAAATTTCCGGATGATTGAGGACATATGGCTTTCCATATTCATCATTCAGGATTGAATACTTCAGATAATTTCTGTCTCCGGTTGCCTTGAAAATTGCTTCTTTCGCAGCGAAACGGCCGCCGAGATATTCAGTCTTTCTGCGTTCATTCTGCCGTGATTCAAATTCTTTCTTTTCTTCACTGCTCAGCACATAATCACAAAACGGTGAGTCGGGACTGATGCGCGGCAGGTATACAATGTCTGTTCCGATCATATAACCATTATCCTTTTATTTCATATCAGCTTCAAGCTGATTGCATATACGCAAATTCGTTTCTATGTTTCAGAATTTGACAAATCTGCATTCATGTTCAAGAATGGAATTAATCGATCACGAGTGATTCATCATAAATGAGGTTTGCATCATGGAATTTGAAGAAATGA
This sequence comes from uncultured Erysipelotrichaceae bacterium, assembly GCA_902761625.1. GTDB lineage: Bacteria > Bacillota_I > Bacilli_A > Erysipelotrichales > Erysipelotrichaceae > Bulleidia. Next base: position 12,943 of record CACWLH010000046.1, on the reverse strand, counting down.
ATGTTGATGACAGAGTCGCATATCTGACAGAGCTGATCGAATGTTTCGGCCCGTGCTATCTCTGGAAATATGATCCAAAGGGAAATATTCTGAAAACAACGTGTCCCGACCGCGTTCTGCACCGCGTCTTTGAAGAAAGCGGTCTGTCGGAATATCTTTTTGAATATATCAAAGATCATCATGATCCGATCGTGATGAGCAATCCGTACGGCCTGCTTTGGTGTGCTTCATTTGAAACCGATGCAGAGAACCATGTCAGAACCGTTTACCTCTTCGGGCCGGTCGGCACCCAGGAGCTGACCCATGAAAACAAAGCAATGATGGTCAATTCATCCAGGCTGCCTGATTCATGGCGTCCGAAGTTCAAAAAAATCATCAACCGCATTCCGATCATGATGTCCTCATTCTTTTTCCAGTATGCAATCATGATGAATTACTGCGTCAGCGGAAAAAGAATCAATGTCGCCGATCTTGTCTTTTTCAAATCACCGTTTGCGGATAAGCGGCAGCTTTTCGAACAGACCGGGCAGGCAGACAAACACGACCGCATCCACACCTATATGGCCGAGCAGGAACTATTAAGGATGGTCAGGGAAGGAAACCTCCATTATAAAAAAGCACTCGAAAATGCGGCAGCTGTCAGCCTTGGCGTCGGTTCGGGTGAAAAGGATGCCCTGAAACATGCGCAGATTTCCCAGCTTGTCTTCATCTCCCTCTGTACAAGGGCGGCAATCGAAGGCGGCCTGTCACCGGAAACCGCTTATTCCAAAGGAGATGCCTATATCGGTGATATCATGAACTGCAAAAATGTCACCGATACCGTTCATATCGGTCATTCCATGTATGTTGATTTCATTGAAATGGTTCATCAGCGCAATAACAATCCGCTCTATTCTTCGACCGTGCAGAGCTGCTGCGACTATATCGAAACCCATCTTGAGAAAAAGATTGAACTGAAAGACCTGGCAAGACGCCTCGGCTATTCAGAATACTATCTTTCCAGAAAATTCAAGAGCGAAACCGGAAAGTCGATCAGTGAATATATCCGCAAAGCAAGAATTGAAAGAGCGATGATTCTGCTTGCGACAACCCAGATGGACATTCAGAATATCAGTGACAGACTATGCTTCGGCAGCCGCAGCTTCTTCGCCGATACCTTCCGTAAGGAAGTCGGGATGCCGCCGGCAGAATACCGCAGGAAAAACCAGAAACTGTAAAAGAGAAGAACCGCATGATTCTTCTCTTTCATTTCTTACTGAATTTCAAATGATCTGAAATCAACTGATGCATCCGAGCGGATGATGAAGTAAAGTGCGTGCACGCCTTCGGGCAGCTTCAGGTCAGAAGTGCATTCATGCCAGTCCTCACCTGCTTTAAGCTCAAGCTTTGCACAGGGGCTGGCATCAGGGGATGTATGAACTGTCATCAATGCGCCTTTTGTGCTTCTGGTGCATATACTGATCTGACTCTCACTGCTGTCGCACTCAAAATATTTGAATGCGCACCAGGAGCCGTTTTTCATATTGGAAATATACTGATCGCCGTTTTCTTCTCTGTCTTCCCCGCTCTGGGTAAAGTAAGGATAGAGATTTTTCTTATCCTTCTTTTTAGCGCCGTCACTGGAAATGATGCCGTCTTTGCCGCTCAGGTTGCATGCGATCCGTGCTTCATAGAAACCTTTTGCTTTCAGAGGTCCGTTATTCAATCCGCAGGATGTCACTTCCGCCTGTTCGATTGTTCCGTCTGCATGAATTGTCAGCTTCTCGGCACAGCCCTGACGGTTGCTCTTTAAGCGGTTGGTCTGACGGTGATAGAAGATATACCAGTCTCCGTTCAGATTGACCATGCCGCCATGCGTATTGCCGAGATAATTGAGCGGTTTTGTATTTTCGTGAAAGCCGATGTCAGCGATGCTGATGAGGGTTCCGCCATAGACGAAATCACGGTCGGGTTTGTCGCTGTATGCATAGCAGAGCTCATGGGAGAGGATGGAAGAATATACATAGCAGTATTTTCCGTTCACCTTGCGGATGGAGCTTGCTTCAAAGAAACCATGGCCTTCAAAACCGGTTCCCTTTGCGGCAGCCTTAGCCGGCGCAATTGGATGCTCTTCACCTTCTACCGTCATCATGTCATCCGAAAGATGCAGACAGACGGAACCTGTCAGGTTGTTGCCGCGCATCTTCAGGATTGTTTTCATAAAGCCTTCCGGTGAGAAACCGACATAGAGATAGACTTTTCCGTCATCATCGACAAGCACACCCGGATCAAATGCGAATGAATCGCCTTTCTTTTCTCCCCAGGGTGTTCCGTCCGGATGCTTCACACAGCCATAATATTCAAACGGTCCTTCCGGTCTGTCAGATACTGCAACGCATGTGCACTGCAGTGCGTGCAGCTGATAGTAGAGATAATACCGGCTGTCATTCCCCCGTACACAATCCGGTGCGCACATATGCATTTTCTTTTCCGGATTGCGGGGATCCTGATCGCTTCTGTAAATGATGCCATGGCTTTTCCATGCAGACAGATCATCCAACGGAGCCGACCAGCAGACATAGTCATTGAGACAGAAGTCCTCGCCGCCGAAGCGGTCATGGGATCCGTATACATAAAGCCTGTCTCCGAAGACTCTCGGTTCGCCGTCCGGAACATATTCCCATGAGGGCAGATAAGGATTGTATACCTGATTGTTCATCTGAGTCCCCCGTTTATTTCTTAATCTTCTGAAGCGCTGCGTTCAGACTTCTGATCATCTCACCCGGCACACTGTCGCCTGCCTGTTTGATCAGACTTTCCAGAGACAGTCCTTCCATCATCTTCTGCAGATTTGCATTTTCATTGGCACCTTTGGCAACATCGCCTCTGCTTGCCGTCATGCGTTCCATCATCTTTGCAAGGATTGCTCCGGTATGCGGATTCTTTTTCAGAGCGCCCATTGTATCCTTGATGGAATAATATGCAGGATCGTAATCGGCTGTATCAAACCAGTTGATGACTGCCTGCCTGCGGAAGATATATTCAGGATCCGGTTCATTCACTTTTCTGACTGTCATCTCATCGCAGCATTCACCTGAAACTGCCTTAATGATGTGTTCGCCATTGATCGGAACTTCGAATGTGAAGATTCTCTTTCCTTCTTTTGTTTCAGATTCTTTTCCGTCGACAAACAGAGTCACTGCGTCAAGATTGGAATAGACTTTGATCTCTGTTTTTTCTTCGGCGCGGTTCACATATCTCTTTGAGCAAAGATGCACAAACTTCTCTTTGGACCAGGCTGCCTTGTAGAGATAGAATGCATCTTTTCTTGTCTTGTGGTCGAATTCGACAAGACCTTTCTGGTTCTGTCCCTTTTTGCCGCCTTCATCTCTTCCGTCTGCCGCAAAATCAAACAGATTCCAGACATGGGTTGCCCAGAGATAAGGTCTTTCATCAATCATCTTCAGAAGATGTTCATGATAGACACACTGATATTCTTCTGTATAGTCTCCCTGCTCAGGAGCGGAAGAATGGTATTTTGTATTTGCATCTGCACCGTATTCCGAGAAGCCGATGACTCTTTCCGGATACTTTGCATGATATTCATCGAAGAATGCATCGTTCTGTTCAAGTGAACCGAGATACCATCCGAAATAGAGATTGTAGCTGGCAATATCGGAAACCGGAATCAGTTCGGAATCCTTTTCAAGCATGAATGCATGCGACATGACGGTGGGTCTTGTTGCGTCCATTCTGTGGCAGAGATCATTGAGTTCCCTATGATCACTGATCACTTCTTCGGTAACCGGTGAACCGGCTGAGATTTCATTGGAAAGTCCCCAGCAGACGATGGACGGATGATGATAGCACTGTGTGATCAGCTCTTTCATCTGGGAAAGGGCATTCTCTTTTCCGGCTGTCATGTGCTTTGTGATATAGGGAATTTCAGCCCAGACGACAATACCGTTTTCATCGCAGAGATCATAGAAATACTGATCATGCTGATAATGGGCAAGACGGAGTGTATTGGCACCAAGATCCTTTACGACCGCCATGTCTTCATCATGTTCTTTGTGTGTCAGGGCATTGCCGGTTCCGATTCTGTCCTGATGTCTTGAAACGCCTCTTAACGGATAGCTGCGGCCGTTGAGGAAGAATCCTTTTTCTGCATCCATGCAGAATTCACGGCAGCCAAAACGCACTGAAACTTCATCTTTCACTTTGCCGTCTTTGATCAGTTTTGCTTTGAGTGTATAGAGATACGGATCATCAATGCCGTCCCAGAGATGAACATCCTTCATCTCAAATTTGCAATAAGCTGTACCTTCGGAAACAGCAGCCCTGTACTCCTGCCCGACAACAGAGAGGACAACCTCATCACCGTCACTTACCCATGTTTCAACCTTGATCTCTGCACATTTCTTTTCCGCATTGACAATCGGTGTCACCTTGATTCCGTCTGTGCCGTCTTTGACACATTCGAAATGTGCATCATTTACAACGATCAGATTCACATCGCGGTAAATGCCGCCATAGAATGTAAAGTCTGCCATCTGCGGATAGACTCTGTCGTTTGCGCTGTTGTCGGTTCTGACTTCCAGTTGATTGTCTTGCTTCAGATGATCTGTCAGATCAAAGCGGAACAGTGAATAGCCGCCTTCATGAGTGCCGATTGTTTCGCCGTTGAGAATGACTTCTGCACTCATTGCGACGCCGGCGAATTCGATATAGACACGTTCGTTTTCTTCTCTTTCAGGTGCAGCGAATGATTTTCTGTAGACAGCAGTGCCGCGCCAGTAGTCATTGCCGCCATCCTGTCCGTCTTTCGCATTCCATGTATGCGGAAGATTGACAGTGACGACATCTCTTCCCGGCTGTTCAAACTGCCAATCCTGATTGAACTGAATTGTTTTTCTCATATAAGACTCCCTGTTATTTCTTAAAGTCAATCCACGTACCCTTCTGAAGAATACGTGGATTGTCTGGCTGATTGAATATGATTAATTATGACTTCTGCTTTTTGGCTTTTTTCGCTTCTTTCTTAGCCTTTTTCGCAGCGGCTTTTGCAAGATATTTCTGATTTTCGGTATCGAAGTCAAGACCGTTCTTAGCGCACTTTTCTTTCAGTTCCTTAATTCTGATTTCTTCTGCTTCTGCCTGCTGCTTTGCAATTTCAGCTCTCTGCTGTTCGAGCGGTGAAACATAAGGGATACCCTTGGCTGCACATTCTGCCTTCTTTCTTTCAGTCAGTTCTTCCTGAACTGCCGGCATCTTCTTGTCGATATCGAAGAAGAACATGAACAGAACGAAGAAGAGGATTGCTGTGAGGGCGATGGCACCCTGATAGGAGAAGTTGATCCATGTTGTGGCAGCTGCCGGCTGATCAGCGAAGACTTCGATCATTTCGCCCTTCTTTTCGATTGTGCCGATTGCTTCCGGAGTGACATACTTTGTCACCATGAGACCGAGGTTGAAGAGACCCTGTCCAAGACCGTTTGCGAGTGAATGCATGAAGCCGACAAGAGCAGCTGTGATACCTTCAACTCTGACTCTCTGTGAATATTCAACATGGTCGATTGCGTCACCGGTGAAGCTCATCATTGTGTAGACATAGAACATTGCACCAACGCCGCCAAGACCTGTACCGACATAAACCGGCATTGTGTGGCCTGCGCCGAAGAAAGCGAGGATTGCACCGGCTGCAGCGATGACTGAACCGATGATGATCATCAGATGTCTGCCGAACTTCTTGATTAACGGAACGACAATGAAGAGCATCGGTCCCATCGGAGCCATGGAGATCATTGTGAAACGACGCTGGATTGCTGCATATTCACCATATGCATTGCCCTGAACAACCCATCCTGCATAGTAGACCTGGCTGACACCCTTGAGAGCGTTGAGAACCTGGTAAATGAAGATGAGGAGAATGAACATAACCCAGTACTTGTCTTTGATACAAGCCTTGAGCTGCTGACCGAAGGAAGCTTCTTCTGTCTTCTTCTCTTCGACATCAGTTTCTGTCATACGGCGTTCTTCAGTGATACGCTCACGTGTACAGAAGTACTGAATGAATGTCAGCGGAACTGCGAGTACACACAGGAATGAGAGACACAGCAGATAGCCCTGCTTCATGTCGCCGCCTGTGAATCCGTTTGCGATTGCCTGCAACAGCGTCGGGAAGATGATGGAGATCATACCGGTACCGATATTCTTTGTGATCTGGCCCATCATGGAGTTGCCGGAACGCTGCTTGACATTTCTTGTCGACAGTGCGGCAGAGAGCTCGTAAGCCATGTACCACATTGTATAACCGACTGAGTAGAAGAGGTTATAGGAGATGACAACCCAGATTGCCTGAGCTTTTGCGCTCATTTCCGGGATTGCGAACATCATGATGATACTTCCGACTGTGATCGGCAGTGAAAGGATGAACCACGGACGCAGCTTACCCTGTCTGCAGACTGTCTTGTCCAGAAGCTTTGCCATGATGACGTTTGTAATCGCATCAAGGAGCTTGGAGAATACGGGGAAGAATACCATGAAGCTTGCGATCCACATACCGCGGCTTACGGTGAATCCGAGTGTGTCGGTCAGATACTGGTTGAAGTAGCTGTTGACGATGGACTGCAGCATCATGATGCCGAAAGGTCCGACAACATAGCCAAGCCACTTTTCTTTTCCGGTGACATTAGCAGACTTGATTCGGGTATTCCAGAAAGGCTTGTCAAACCAGCCTTCAAGGAGACCCTTCTTCGCTTTCGCTGTACTCATTTTCTTTCTCCTTATCAATCTTTCTTTTGTTATCTCTAAACTAACATGTTCAATTCAGCCAAAATATTTTCAAATTTGCTGTTTTGTTTTGATATTTGCTTTGTTAACGCTTTCAGTCCAGATAATTCCATTCTGCAGGATCTGTCCATCCGCGCTTGCCGAAATATTTGTCCAGCGGAAGCTTTTCGATTTCTTCCTTCGGCATCCTGGAGTTGGTCAGTCTGGCAAAACCGCTGGTGACGGGAACTGCCGTGAATCTGTCTCTCTCTGTCATCAGGTTGAGCATCGGCTCTTCATTTTCAAATCTGCGCTTGTTTTCAGCAATGATTTCAATGCTGCGGCGCTGTCTGTCGGGAACCTGCGGGGTTGTGTGCGGTGTGATATAGACATCCGGCAGTCTCCATAAAGGATGATCGGAGTCAAGCGGATCTTCCTCGATGACATCAAGGCCGGCGCCGGCAATGACGCCGTTCTGAATCGCTTCGGTAAGATCTGCCGTATTGACGATGCCGCCTCTTGCCAGGTTGACTAAGAAGGCATCCTTCTTCATCTTTGCGAATGATTCCCTGTTGAACATATGATAGGTTTCATCCGTCAGCATCAGTGTCAGGATGACGAAGTCGCAGTTTTCAAGGATGTAATCCATCGTGTCGCCATTATTGCCGATGAACTTTCCGGCCAGCCAGTCATAGCCTTTGATCGGGAACTTGTCATAGGCATAGACATCCATGCCGAATGCTCTGAGTCTGTCGGCGAGCATCTTTCCGTTATTGCCAAGACCGATGATTCCTGCCTTGCGGCCATAGAGACCCCGCCATGTGTTGGAGCCTTCCACACCCCATCTGCCTTCCTCCTGCGCTTTGAGGAGTTCTTTTGTGTGGTAGCAGTGCTGGAACATGAAGTAGATGCAGTGTTCGGCAAGCACCGGTGCACTTCTGCCGGCAGCGCCTGTCACCATGATGTTTTTGGCAAAGACTTCATCTCTGGCAGATCCGTTGAGTCCGGAATGATCGCAGAAGATCCACTTCAGATTGTTTTCGCCCAGCAGACAATTATCCACGTCTCCGAGAATGATCGCGACATCGGCATCCTTTGCTTCTTCTGCCAGCTTTTCTTTGTCATAGAAATTCACATATACAAATTCAGATTCGGGAAAGACATTGCGCAGTCTGTGGTAGTTTTCCTTGTTGTACCAAACTGTAGAAACAACTTTGTTGATTTTTCTCATGAGGTTTCCCCTTTCACAATTGCATTATAAAAAGTATGCGTTTTCATTTTTATCTGTGAATATGTTCTTTTATCCGTATATTTGATTACTTAAAAGACAGGCCTTATGACCTGTCCCTTGTTCATTTCTGTGTCTGATTCAGTTCTTTTTTCAGATAAACCGTGAAGCATGCACCGCTCCCCGGCGAAGAGTCAACTTCAATTCTGCCTTCATGAAGGGAAATTATCTTTCTGACCATCGCCAGTCCGAGACCGTTCCCTTTTGTTTTATGGCTTGTATCACCCTGATAGAACTGATCGAAAATATGTGCTTTTGTTTCTTCATCCATTCCCGGTCCGTGATCGGTAAAGGAAACAGCGATCTCATCCCCCTCAGAATCCGTGATCGTGACACTCACCGACTCATGGTCCGGGCTGAATTTTGCCGCATTGTCGATGATATTCAGCCACACTTCTTTTAACATCGCTTCATTGCCTGTATAATCAACAGGTTTCAGGGAAAGATCAAAAACAAGTCCCTTCTCTTTCCATTTCTGCTCACTCACAAGTGCGCATTGTCTGATCTGCTCATCAAGTCTGAACTGTTTACAGTCGGTCAGGATTGCCTGTGATTCAAGCCGGCTGAGATCAAGAATTCTTGAAGAAAGATCCGCCAGACGCAGACTTTCATCATGGATGATCTCCAGATATTCCTTCCTCTCTTCTTCATCCAGATCTTCCTCCATCAGAAGCTCTGCAAACCCGCTGATACTGACAATCGGTGTTTTGAATTCGTGGGAGAAGTTGGAAATAAAGTCTTTTCTCAATATTTCGGTTCCTTCCAGCTGCTCTGCCGTGCGGTTGAATGTATCCCTGAATTCTCGGATTTCCTTCGGCCGCCAGGCATCTTCGTGTTCAATCCGTCTTGCAAAATTACCGGATGCCAGATCCTTCATCGCATCCATCACCTCTTTGATCGGAACGATAAAAACCTTGCGGATCATTAATACCATACTGATTGCAGTCAGGATGCATACTGCATAAATGAACACAAGTCCCCCACCGACCGTCAGATTTCCATGATCCAGGAAAAAGCCGCCGTCAATTCCAAGCCAGATCATCAGACTGACTAGTCCCAGCATCATAAAGACAATAAAGAACAGATTGACCGTCAGCAGCATCGTCAGATTCAGTGTGCTGAAAAACTCTCTGATTTTCTTCATATTCTCACCTATTGTTTGCGCACGGCCCGATAGCCCATGCCGCGGATTGTCTGGATCTCAAATTCAGGCCAGTCATAAAAGCGGGTGCGCAGACGGTTGATATGAACATTGACTGTCTTCTCATCGCTTTCGCTGTCCATTCCCCAGATCTCATCCAGCAATTCAAGTCTTGTGAAGGTGCGCTTGGGATAGGCAAGCAATTTATAAAGAAGATTGAACTCCTTGGGCGGCAGCACCTGAACATCATATCCTCTTCTGACACTGTGGGAATCATAATCAAAGATGACATCACCGATCGTAATACGGTGCTCATCGACAATTCTTGCCCGTCTTAAAAGTGCCTTGATCCTTAATACCATTTCCTGTCTGTCGACAGGCTTGACCATATAATCATCGGTTCCGACAAGAAATCCTGTATGCTTGTCCTCCGGCATCGACTTGGCCGTCAGCAGCATGATCGGCATCAGACTGCCGCTTTCCCGGATTGTCTCTGTCAGCTCATATCCATCCATTTCAGGCATCATCACATCGCTGATCAATAAATCAATATGTTCATGATCCATGATTTCAAGCGCCTCTTTCCCGTTATCGGCCTGAACAGGTTCATATCCTTCTCTTTTCAATATGGCACAAAGCAGTTTCCTTGTACTGAGATCATCTTCGGCAACCAGAATTTTAAACATATGCATGCCCCCTTACATCCGTATGGTTTTCACTGTGAATATCATGACATTCCGTTTCCTGAAAGTCATTTCGTATTTTCAATTTTATATTTCAAAAATAAACGAAAGATAAACAGAAATGTTAACCGTGAGTTTACATTGGGACACTATTCTTGTAACCGTAAACAGCAGCAGCTGAAGAAAAAACGGAGGAAATCAGAAATGAACCAGAATACAAAAACAATTTACTTACTCACCGGCGCCGCAGGATTCCTCGGCTCCAACATCTGCAGAGGATTAATTGAAAGAGGCGATCAGGTACGCGCATTCGTACTGAAAAATGACCCGGCAGTCAAATACATCCCGGCCGGTGTGGAAATCTTTGAAGGCGACTTATGCAGCGCTGAGGACTGCGACAGATTCTTCGATGTCGAAGATGGATATGAAACCATCTGCATCCATTGCGCAAGCATGGTCACAGTCAACCCTGACTACAATGAAAAGCTGATGGCAGTCAATGTCGGCGGTACGGAAAACATCATCGCCGCCATGAAGAACCATCCCGAGGCACGCAAGCTTGTCTATGTATCAAGCACCGGTGCAATTCCCGAACTTCCGAAAGGACAGAAGATCAGAGAAGTCAGTCAGTTTGTTCCCTACAACGCCGATCAGGTTGTCGGCTGGTACAGCCGCTCCAAGGCAATCGCAACCCAAAAGGTTCTCGATGCTGCGCGTGATGGCATGAACGCATGCGTTGTTCATCCGTCCGGAATCCTTGGCCCGGAGGATCACGCAATCAGCGAAACAACCGGCACAATCATCAAGATCATGAACGGTGAGATGCCTGTCGGTATGGGCGGCAGCTTCAATCTCTGCGATGTCCGTGACCTGGCAGCCGGCACAATCGCTGCAGCCGACAAAGGCCGCAAGGGCGAATGCTATATCTTAGGCAACAAGGAAGTGACCCTGAAGGAAGTTGCCCATATGCTGCATGATGCATGCGGCTGCAAGCAGCCTCTGTTCTATGTACCGATTGCCCTTGCCTACAGACTTGCCGCCAGCATGGAAAAGAAAGCGGCCAAAACCGGTGAAAAGCCGCTGATGACAAAATTCGCGGTTTACAACCTCGACAGAAACAACAGCTTCGACTATTCAAAGGCTGAACGTGAACTCGGCTATCATACACGTCCGTATGCAGAAACACTGCGCGACGAAGCAATCTGGCTTGTCAAGGAAGGCAAGATCAAGGGCAATGTCAGAATTGCTGAAGAAGTTTCCCATGCTTCTGAAAATGTCAGTGTTGAAGCTCAGGTTTCCAGGTCAATTGAAAACAGAAAGCTTGTTGAAGCAATCGCTTCCGCTGAAAGCTTTGAATCCTTTGAAACTCTTCTGAATCAGGCTGCGATCACCGGAACCGAAGAAGCAATGAAGAATGCATATCAGAATGTTGTTCTCTCACGCGACCGTGAAGAACTGATCAGCCTCTTCAATGATCACAGCTATTACAGCTGCTTCAGAAGACTGGCCGAAAAAGCCATTGAAACTTCACCGGCTGAATTCGATCTGATCAAGGACATCTTCGCAGCCGCGACAGATTCAAATATGTCTGTTGATATGAATAACGCCAAAACAGCCGCTCAGGCAGCTGAAGTTCTGAAAGTACACGGCCACTATCACATCACCGAAGACTTCCTGCTCACCATGGTGAAGTATTCAAATCTTCTTTCCGAAGCAGGCATCTTCACGGAAGAAGACTATGCAGATATGGCTAAGCTGTCAGTAGAAGACAGAGCTGCTAAATATGTCAATCTGTTAAGCGCCATCAGCGTTCTGACATCGCTCAGATACGGCATCACCGACAGCCTTGAGATTCCTTACATCATCGCAATTGCCGGCTGCACTGCTTTCATCAGAGAACGTTTCCAGTGAAAAGAGATCACAGAAAGGGGAAAAAAAACATGAGACTGAACGAAACAGCAACAATGGAGAATTCAAGAGAACTCCGCATCAAAGCAATGAACGAAATCGACGTTCTTCCTGGCAGAACAAAACAGGATGAAATGCTGAAGAGAATGTATGACTGGTGGGGAACATGGCAGCCGGATTATGAAGGCTGGCTGAAGTGTGCCGACAGCCTGTACGCACAATCAGCAATCATCAACGCAATCGGCGGTGAGCAGAAATACTGCGACTACCGCATCAGTATGAAGGGTCAGCGCGATGCATGCAATATGGAAATGGGACCGATTCTGCAGTCAATTGTCAATGAAGATACTGTCGCTCTTGTGTATGACATGTATCTGATTCCGAAAGGAATGAAAAATCCGCCCGTATTCAAAATGACTGTCACAGAATTCAATCACTTCGATCTGGTTGACGGTAAGCTCATGGTGACACGTCTGGATCTTTATACAGACGGCGGAAACATGCCGAAGCACTGAAAAAAAAAATAAAAAAGATCGGATATCACAATGTCATTAAGTTAGGTTCATGGCATTGAACGAAAACAGACTGAAAGAGAATAACCAGAATCAAATTGATCTCGTTAAGCCGTATAGTATGAGGATGTCTTGGACGACTGTGGCCTCACGTTACGACTGTATGATCTTCCTGGTCTTATTGGGATCAGGAATTATTTTATCCGCAAGGTCAGTTCCTTCTCATCAATTTCATCATTCAAATACCGGCGTATATTTGTGACGCTGTTTTGAAATTGGCTCTATACTTCCATTTCCATGCTTCTTTATCATCCGGCGGTGTATTGTTTACAAGTAAACGGCAGAAATTGTAAAGAATCAGAGAGGCATATATTTCCTGCCTGATCAGATTCTGATTGGCAGAATGAAAATATAACATCCCAATCGTGTATTTAAGATCGCGGAATGCACCCTCTTCGGTCCATCTCAGATGGTAGACATCTTTGAATTCTTCTGAATTCATTTCATCTTCCGACAGATTTGTAATCAGGCATTCATAAGTGTCATCGGTAATCCTGAAGCGGATTGCCCTTAAATCCATTTCATAATATTCGTTTTCAAAATCAATATAATCAAACGGACTGTTGTTCATGAGAACGGCATAAAGACTGTTATGTATGGT
>CACWLH010000045.1 GCA_902761625.1 uncultured Erysipelotrichaceae bacterium | reverse complement strand
ATCTGTGAATCAGAAAGCTAAATCATCTTACAAATACAAGAAAAAAGGAGCTGTTTAACTTCCAGTATTTACTGGAGGTTTTTTAACAGCCCCTTTTTTGATCGGGATTTGATCAGATCCGGTCAACCTTGATCAGGTTGGTGTTTCCGGACTGTCCGGTGACACCGGCACCTGTAATGACGAGCTTGTCGCCTTTCTTCAGATTCATGGTATCCTGGGCAATCTTTCTTGCCATGTAGAAGAGGACATCCGTGGAAGGAACCACTTCGCACATCTTCGGAGTGACACCCCATGACAGGGCGAGGGAACGCCATGTCTTCTCGTTGGTGGTCAGACCGATGATGTCAACCGGTGAACGGAATCTGGAAACCATCTTGGCGATTCTGCCGCTCATGGTGCAGGCAACGATTGTTTCGGCGTTGACATCCATTGCCATTGTGCATGTTGCATGGGAAATGGCGTCCATGTCATTTGTGATTTCGAAATCGCTGTTATAGAAACGCTTCTTGTAATTGATGGAATTTTCAGCTGCCTCGGCGATCTTGGCCATTGCCTTGACGGCGAGCACCGGATAGGAGCCCGCTGCGGTTTCGCCGGATAACATGACAGCGCTTGTTCCGTCATAGACCGCGTTGGCAACGTCGCTGGTTTCAGCTCTGGTCGGACGCGGATTGTGAATCATGGATTCGAGCATTTCAGTGGCGGTGATGACGCGCTTGCCGATCATACGGCAGCGGGAGATCAGATCCTTCTGGATGGCCGGCAGTTTTTCAAATGCGACCTCGACACCCATGTCGCCTCTGGCAACCATGATGCCGTCGCATTCCTGGCAGATTTCATCGATATTGTCATAACCGGACTGGTTTTCAATCTTGGCAATCAGCTCAACGGTGTCATCCTTGCCCAGTGATTTGAGCAGATTGTGAACATCCACGAGGTCCTGCTTGACAGATACGAAGGAGCAGGCGATGAAATCGATGTCATGCTGCACACCGAATGTGATATCGCTCTTATCCTGTTCGGACAGATATACCTGCTGCATATGCTTGCCCGGGAAGCTCATGGATTTGCGGTTGGAAAGCTCGCCGCCGGAAAGGACTTTTGTTTCAATCTTTGTACCGTCGGTGGAGACAACTTCAAATTCAAGAAGGGCATTGTTCAGAAGAATCTTATCGCCGACTTCAAGCTCATTGGCGAGATTCTTGTAGCTGACGGAAACGATGTCCTGGTTGCCGATGATATCTTCGGTTGTGAAGGTGAAGGTGTCGCCGTCCTCCAGCATGATCTTTCCGTTTTCAAATGTGCCGATACGGAATTCCGGGCCCTTGGTATCGAGCATGATCGCGATCGGAAGACCAAGTTCTTCTCTGACTTTCTTGATACGGTTGATTCTTTCGAGATGTTCCTCATGGGTGCCATGGGAAAAATTCAGTCTGGCGACATTCATGCCCGCCAGGCATAATTCCTTCAGTACTTCTTCAGACTCGCTGGCCGGTCCGATGGTGCATACGATTTTTGTTTTACGCATATCGTTTTTTCTCCTTTTTCATCCTTTGATGCAAACCACTAATATTATAAACGCTGAAACGTTTCATGAAACTGTGAACTGCGGAGATTTCATCAATTACACACGTATACCGCGAAAACTGCCGATGAAGTATAAGAATCTGAATCTGAAATACGCATTGATCAATGCCACATTCATGATGCTGGTATGTGCGACCGCCGGCTATGCCTACAACTTCCTCTCACAGAGCGGATTTGCGGACGGCACCGTCGGCATCATCATCACTCTCATCAGTATCTGCGGTCTGATCGGTCAGGCGATCTTCGGCGCGGCCTCCACATGCGGCGGTTTTCTGGCCAGTGCGATCGGCGGACAGCTGTTCCAGTACATGAACACTTCACCGGTTATCATGATCGGTGTCATTGCCTCATGTATCGGTACTGTGCTCATGGTCATCGGCATCCGCAGAATGGAAGCCTGATCATATATTGAAACAAAAAGAGGGAGGAATTCCGGATTGGATTCCTCCTTTTAATGATGCCTTATTCGTTCCAGAGACCGTTGGGTTTCAGGTATTTTTCGATCAGATAAATGCCTGCGCCGCCTGCGAAGCAGTCCTGTTCGGTGATGTCATCGGCGATTGCCTTTGTTCCGTCTGAACCGTTGGCCAGACATACACCCCAGCCGGCAGCCTCGAGCAGAGGGTTGTCGTTTTCATTGTCGCCGAAGGCAATGACTTCATCCATGCTGATGTTGTTTGCGGCTGCGATCTTTGCCAGACCGGTGCCTTTGGTCACGTTTTTATCCATAACCTCAACCGTTCCGGGGAAGGTGCTGATGATCTGGAAACGGTCGCCGTAAACCGGTGTGAATTTCTCACGGATCAGCTTTTCAACATCCGGGGTTGTTCTGAAGAGAATCTTGTAACAGGGCTTGGAGCAGAAGCCTTCGATATCGCCTGTGAAGTCATCGAACTTCCATCCGCGGCGTTTCATGGAGGCAAACAGCTCACCCTTGATGTTCATGGCTGCGT
The DNA here is from genome assembly GCA_902761625.1 of uncultured Erysipelotrichaceae bacterium. Classification (GTDB taxonomy): domain Bacteria; phylum Bacillota_I; class Bacilli_A; order Erysipelotrichales; family Erysipelotrichaceae; genus Bulleidia. The sequence goes on along the minus strand of CACWLH010000045.1, from coordinate 19,869 downwards.
GGTTGCCGCCGCCTTCGACATTGACGGAAACCTCGTACTCATCCACGATCGGTTTCATGAAATAGAGGATTTCCTTCATGGTGTCCATGCTCATGAGATCCATGTTCCATACATTGCCATGGAATCTGTCCCATAACATGCCGCCGTTCATACCGATCAGAAAGTCCATCGGATAGGAAAGACCCCATTCCGCTCCCTGATTGTAAAGCCTGTCATTGAGCTCGCGTCCGGTCGCAAGTCCGATCAGCACGCCGTTTTCATGCATGGCATCAAATGCTTTCTTGGTGATTTCCGGAAGATCTCCGCCTTTTGCGGTCAGTGTCATATCAATGTCTGCAGCGATTGCTTTAATTTTCTTGATCATATTTTTCCTCTCCGCATTCTGTATACTAATGAAATTCTGATAATTTGCAATACAAAGGGCAATAAAAAGCAGAATTTTCCATATCTTCGGAAGATTCTGCCATGCATACACAAAATGTGCGGAAAGCGGATTCAGAACTGTGCCCAGGCTTTCAGCTGATCATCGCTGACACTGGCCGCGAAACGCTTTGCGCCGGATACTTTCACACCGGTGATCGCCTCAATTCTTTCGCCTGCCTCAGTGCCGATGTCGCTGGAGCCGCTGGTTGCGAAAAGAACGATTTTCTTTCCGCTGAAATCATAGGCAGCCGCAAAGGTGTCAATGATGGAAGGCTCTCTGTACCACCATACCGGATAGCCGATATAGACAACATCCGCATCCGCAACCGGTGCGTCATGATCCGCCAATGCCGGACGGCATTCCTTGTCCGCCATCTCAACACTGCTTCTGGAAGCCTTTGTTGTCCAGTCGAGATCTTCCTTTGTATACGGTGTTTCAGGTCTGATCTGATAAAGGGTTCCGCCTGTGAGTGAAGCGATGCGCTTTGCGAGTTTTTCGGTGACGCCGGCACCGCTGGCGGTGAAATAAGCAACCAATACCGACATGATTTTTTCTCCTTTTTCTGACGCTTCTATTTTAATTCATCTGACTTTTGCCGGGACATTTCATGCCCCGGATATGGGATGCACTATGAAATGATTATTTCTGTTCCCAGCGTTTTTTCAGCAGGAAGGCGGCGTCCTTGGGCTGGCGGTTTCTTGTGAAGATTCCTTTCTTGTTGCCGTTAAGACGCATGATTCCTTCGGTGGTCTGGAAATCGGCGAAGTTCCATACGAGTTCACCCTGCACAAAATCATAATCATCCATGACCCTGAAGTTCATTTCATAATATTCGTTCTGGTATTCCTGGCTCCACATGACGGAAGGCAGTTTATGTTCCAGGGCATATGTGTCCGCACCGAATTCGGTGAAGATCAGCGGCTTGTCTTCGCAGATCTGTGCCCATTGATCCATCTCTTTGCGGAAAGCAGCCTCAGCTTCGGGCAGATCGGGACCGCCCATGATATACCAGCCATAGTAGCGGTTGAGGGCAACAATGTCACAAAGCTCAGCGCAGGTATCCTTGCCGGGTGTACTGTTGACAAGCAATGCGCCGGTCAGCGGACGTTTCTGCGGATCCAGTTCTCTTGCAAAGTCAAAGAGCGGGCGGAAATAATCATGTGCTTCCTGATAAGTTGTTTCAGGCTCATTGAAAATGGAGAATGCAATGACGGAAGGATGATTCTTATCGCGTATGATCATCTCCTCAAGTGCGTTTCTGTGATTTGCCTGCAGCTGCGGGACGGTATCGGCAATGAAGAAGCGGGTGTCTTTTCCGCCTGCGCCGGCAGCCGCAAAGTTCATGAGCGAGCGCATCATGCCGACAGCGGGAACCTCGTCAATGATCAGGAAGCCTTCCTCATCCGCCATCTGATACCACTGTTCATCATAAGGATAATGGGAAGTGCGGAAACAGTTGGCATTGGTCCATTTCATCAGTTCGAAATCGCGTTTTGCCAAAGCGGGGATGAACTGTCTGCCGACCACTTCGAAATCCTCATGTCTGCCGTATCCCTTGAGATAGATTTCCTTTCCGTTGAGCAGGATCTGCTTTCCTTTGACTTCAACGGTGCGGATGCCGATCTTTGCCGGGTATTTGTCAATGTTGTTTCCGTTCTCATCCACAATCCGGAATACGATGGAATACAGATAGGCATCTCTGACTTGCCAGAGACGGGCGTTATTGACATGAAGCACGCCGCTTTTTCCTTCGCAGGCTGCGACTCTCTGACCTTTTCTGTCAAACAGTTCCGCAATGACCGGATGTTCACCATCTGTATATACACGGTAAGTGATATCCGCATCACCATTCTGAAGGGTGAAGGAGGTGTCGTAGTCGCTGATGGATTCTTTCGGAATACGCATCAGATGGACGCTTCTCTGGATGCCGGAATAATTGTAAAAATCAAAATACGGAGCTGCTGATTTTCTGCCGTCCATATGAGTCTTCACGCTTCCGCAGGGAATGGATGTCTCATTCAGTTCATTGTTGACTCTGACACTGAGCAGGTTTCTACCGCCGTATTTGACAAGATCCGTCAGATCCAGTGCGAACGGTGTGAAGCCGCCTTCGTGACTGCCGGCTTTTACGCCGTTGATGTACACATCCGCACGATGGGTGACACCGGAGAATCTCAGAATCACTCTGGATGAGCGGTCCTCACTCAGGTAGAACTTCGTTTCATACCAGAAGTCTCCGCAATATTCGCGTTTATCCTTTTCGGTAAAAAGATCCGCAAAACTTGCCGGCACAGGCATGGAGAAAGAATCGGGAAGACCGTTCTGCCATCCGTTTTGTTCACCATGAGCCTGAGGATCAAACTGCATTTTCCACATTCCGTCAAGCAACGTGAATTCTCTGGTATCGTTGCGCACGGGATAAAGCAATGATTGTTTCATGATAATCACCTCGAATTTCTTTTTTAATGATACATGACAATCCTTTGCCCGGCTCATCTGCTTCGAAAAAATCAGTGAATTATTCCACTGTATCTGCACAGACAGTCTTCCTGATTGAAAACGGAAATGCATGAAAAAAGAGAGGCACATCCCTTTACGGAATCTGTGACTCTCTTAGTGTTTCAATCAGTTGTCAACGCCGCCGTTTGCCATCAGCTCGGCTTCCTGGATTTCCTGGATTTCAGGAATCAGCGAAAGCATCGGACGTTCATCCTTGCCATGGAGAACGCGGTCAACATAGTTCTTTGTGCACGCTCTTACCTGCGGTGAGAGGATCACCACGCCGATCAGGTTCGGCAGCATCATCAGACCGTTGAATGTATCCGAGATATCCCATGCCAGTTTTGCTTCAAGAACCGAACCGGCCAGGACGATGACGGCGAAGATCACGCGGTAAATCATGATTGCCTTTGTGCCGAAGAGATATTCAAATGCCTTGGATCCGTAATGACTCCATCCAAGCACGGTGGAGTAGGCGAACAGAAGAATTGCCACAGCCACAAACATGGCTCCGAGCCGTCCGAACTGGTTGGAGAATGCCCAGGAGACCAATGAAGAGGAGCCGACCGCTTCCGCTTCGGCTGTCAACATGCCTGTTTCCAGATCGACCGCGCCGCTGGTCAGAATGACAAGTGAAGTCAGGGTGCAGACCACAACCGTATCCGCGAAGACTTCGAAGATACCCCACATGCCCTGTCTGACCGGTTCTTTGACGTTGGAACTGGAATGGACCATGACGGAGGAACCAAGGCCTGCCTCGTTGGAGAAGACACCGCGCTTCATACCCATTTTCATGGCTGACGCAATGCCTGCGCCGACGATGCCGCCGCCGACTGATTTCATTGCAAAGGCACCTTTGAATACGGAAACAAGGGCTGCCGGAATGACATTGATATGTATGATGACGATGATCAGAGAGCCGGCAAGATAAAGAATGACCATAAACGGAACAAGTCTTTCGGTGAATGCCGCGACTCTTTTCAGACCGCCGACGATGACCGCACCGACCGCGATGAACAGGAAGATGCCGGTGACAATCTTGGGAATGCCGAAGGCGGTGTTGACGTTGGAGACCATCGAGTTGACCTGGCTCATATTGCCGATGCCGAAGGAGGCGATGACACAGAAGATGGAGAACAGCAATGCAAGGACTGCGCCGACCGTCTTCATGCCCGGCTTTGCGCCAAGACCGTCTTTCAGATAGTACATGGCACCGCCGCACCATTCACCTTCGGAATTCTTTCTGCGGTAAAGGATACCGAGGACGTTTTCAGAGTAGTTTGTCATCATTCCGAAGAATGCGATCAATATCATCCAGAACACCGCACCCGGGCCGCCGACGGCAATCGCGCCTGCCACGCCGACGATATTGCCGGTGCCGACGGTTGCGGCAAGGGCTGTGCATAATGACTGGAACTGGGAAATCGTCCTGTCGCCGGTATGCTTGGTGATATGTTCTTCTTTGAAGATGGCACCGATGGTCTGTTTCCACCAGTGTGTGAAATGAGTGATCTGGAACCATCCGGTCAGACATGTCATCAATACGCCGGTGAAGCCCAGCAATGCCAGTGCCGGCCATCCCCAGATCTGAGAATTAAGCGCATCATTGATCGCTGTAATTGTTTCAATCATAAGAGTCTTCCCCCTGCGGTGTGAAAACACCATGGGAACATTATAATGATAAACGCTTACATATTTCCATAGAAAATTTTACAAAGAGTTATGAAACGTTTTTCATTTAGAGGCGCATGATGAAAAAACACCGGATGAACCGGTGTCTGCTGAATGCTCAGGATGATGATTTTCCGAAGGATCCGGGTCTGGTCGCTTTGTATTCCGGATCGCCTTCGTGATAGATCGGTCCGTTTTCAATGAACTGTCCGTCGACGAGTACTCTGTACATGATGATATCTCCATAGGGGATGGAGCGGATCATCCGTTTGGTCAGTCTGACCACCTGATTGCCGTCCATTTCCGTATCCACGGAAAACTGCATTTCAATGGAGCCGATCATGCCGAGATATGTGTATTTCATGCTTGTTTCTTTTTCAAGACGCTCGCGGATCTGATCACGCAGAATCGGAGCGGATACGTTAATGGTGACCATTGCGCCTCCTTTGCAATACAATGCGGAGATCATTACTGAATGATATTCAAGCACAGCCCCTTATGAAATGAAAGAAAAATGCACACAGCCCATTCAAACGGAATGCGGTTGGATGATAAGATGAAATCGGAAAACAGGAGGCAATAATCATGATACGTTGGGGAATTATCGGTGCCGGAAATATCGCGCACCGTTTTGCAAAGAGCCTTGCAAATGAACAGGGCAGTTCTCTGTATGCCATCAGCGGCCGCAATGCGGAAAAGCTGAGCGCTTTTGCAGAGGAGTTTCCATGTGAAAAACAATATGTCGGTCATGACCTTCTGCTCAATGATGAAAATGTGGATGCGGTCTATATCGCCCTGCCGCATGTCATGCATGCACAATGGGCAGTAAAAGCCTTGGAACATCATATTCCGGTACTTTGCGAAAAGCCTGCGGCGGTGAGTGAAAAGGAAACACGCGCCATCGCTGAGTGTGCAAGAAAGAACGGCACTTTGTTCATGGAAGCGATGAAACCGCGCTTTGTGCCTGTTTACAGCAGGCTCAGAGAACTGCTTCAGGCCGGTGAGATCGGAGAAATCAAGCGGGTTGAGACAAGCATGTGCTTTGCGCTGCCCATGGAAGCTTTCGGCAGATCATATCATACAAAACCCGAAGGCGGCGGTGCCCTGCTTGATGGGGGCATCTATTGCGCCAGCCTGATTGAGGATCTTCTCAAAGGAGAGCCGCAATTCGTTCAGACCTATGCCACCTGTTACCAGGGGGTGGATCTTTATTCATGCACCGAAATGGAATTTGAAAACGGCATTGCCTCGCTGGAAGCGGGCTTTGACAGAAATGTGCCGAAAAATGCATTGATCCAGGGCACAAAGGGATCCGTCACAGTTGTTGACCTGCATCGGCCGCAGACCCTCATCATCAGGAATGAAAAGGGTGAAAAGACAATCACCGAGCCATATGAAAATGATGATTTCTATTCCCAGATTCATCATTTCGCAGATCTGGTCAGGGAAGGGAAAAAAGAAAGCCCTGTGATGACTTATGAGGCGATGATCCGCGAGGCCCGTATCCTGGATGGCATCCGCAGCATGTTTACAGAATATGATGAAAATGATCTGCTTCTGCTTCAGAAACAGGAAGAAGAGCTTTGCGCGGATTCATTCACCAATGCGGATGCGCTGAGCCTTGGCAATATCATCGCAAAGAATGCGCTGGACTATGACCGCGGGGTTTCGATCCGGATTGATCGCTGCGAGGATGATCTCACCGTGTTCCAGTATATGATGGACGGCAAGAATGCCCGCAATCTGAAATACATGGACGGCAAAAAGAAATGCGTTATGGACACCGGACATTCCAGTGCATGGGCATGGCTGAAAAACACCATCAGCAATGAATTTGCAGACTGGTATGGCGATGGTGTGCATGCGTTAAGCGGAGGCGCTTTCCCGTTATATGTAAACGGCGAAATGAAAGCGGTGATCCAGGTGTCGGGACTGCATGAAGGAAAAGATCATGAATTGATTGTCAGAAGTCTCAGTCAATGGCTGAATGATAAGCCATATTCCCGCTTCACCAGGATGCTGGGATGAATTAAATAACAGCTGAATAAAAAAAAAGAGGCCGGATCGCATTGATCCGGTCTTCATGGTTATTCAGCATTTTTTCACGAGGGCAAACCAGTCGGTATCCTCGAATTCCGGGAAGATTTCGGTGACTGCCGCGAATCCTTCTTCATTGGAGGGGATTTCGAGTTTTTCTTTTTCATATTCATGAAGGCTGATCAGAGTCGGATGATCTTTGAGCAGTTCACTGATTTTCTTTTCATCCGGACACAGGAGCACGCATTCCACCGGGGCATCGGTGACTTCCCTGACCGCATCAAGGAAGAAGGTGCGGGCCTTTTTGCTCAGCAATTGCGCCTCAAGAACCACGGTGTCCTGATCGGACGCTTTTCTGATCGTGTTCATCAGAGCTTCACGGCAGTAGAAATATGCGTTTCTTGCAATCTCCTCAAGCTCCTCGTTGGTTTCCGCGGCATCCGCCGACTTTTTGAAAACATTGATATTCACGACTTTGGCGTTTTGATATTCCTTGCGGATATAGATACTTTTTCCGGAAAAGGACGGGCCTGTTACAAATAAGATCTTCATATATCCTCCTGCCTTAATTTATGCGATCAGACTCTTTTCAATGATATCGGTTTCCTTGACACGGACCGGTTTCTTCTGTTCGGTGTCAAACATGATGATGTCATAATAGGGTTCATCATGCTTGAACAGCGGTCCCCATGGATGGACTTCTTTGATGGCGCCGAGCTTATGTTCATTCTGCCAATGGAAGAGAACAGCCTCGCCGCGTCTGAATTTGGGAATTCCCAGCATGGTCGCGGAGCCCATAATGGTTGCACCGATCGGAATGATCCGTGAGAATACGACCGATATGCTGGGTACTACGTCAATATTGACATGATAGTGTCCGCTGTACCAGTGTTTATATTTAACGTTGCTGTTGATCTGTTCCAGATATTCCGTCATCGCATCAGCCGGGAACTGTCCGCGCTTGACGATGTCCTGACAGGTGGTCGGCAGACAGTGGGTGATGATATAGTCAACCTGGTTGTTGTGCTTTTTCAGATTTTCAAGACCATGGTCCATTTCTTCACGGCTCGGGATTTCTTCGGGCCACCAGCTTTTTCCCTGCACAATTTCCGTGTCGCCTTTGAGCGGACCGCGATCATGTGAGGAGGCGCCGCCCATCACAAAGATGGAATTGCCTTCGATATCGAAGATTTCACCGCGCATCAGATGCATGACCTTGTCTCTGATCACATGAACCCTGCCGCCATGCCATTGCGCTTGCGGATAGCCATAGAGGCGGGGGAAACATTCGTGGTTGCCATCCGCAAACAGGGTGGTCCAGGGACGCTTGTTCAGCCAGTCAAGCCATTTCTTCTCCTTGCGGATTTCTTTTTTATAATTCCATATCAGGCCGAAATCACCGCAGATGATCAGATAATCATTTTCAGTCATGGCATCGGTGACCTGGTTCTCCAGCAGTTTGCGGATATCAATACTGCCGTGTATATCGCCGGTAACGTAAATCATAATTGTTCATCCTGATCACTTTTTCTGCGATGCGATCCATTTGCGGTGGGAGACAAGTCTTGTGACATACTGGAATCGTTCTTCGCCTTCAAAGCAGATCAGGCCGCCTTTTCCGTTTGCCAGCGCAAGCAGGTCTTCCGCATCTTCAAGGTAATCCCGGGCACCGGGTTTGATGACAACCTTGAAGGGGATGATGTAAATCGGAATACTGTATTCACGTTTGTCAGACTGCACCTGGGGATGGATGTGCGGCAGAGCCATGGCAATGTCCACCTCGGACTGTCTGTCATACAGCTGATAGAAAGGGATGAATTTAAACTGTGCTTCGTCCTGAAGATTTTCTTTGATAGTTGCTTCGGCAAGGTGTCTGGAAAGAAAGCCTGAGGCAAACCCCTCACCGCAGCAGATTGCAATTCTGATCATGGAAACACCTCTTTCACTTCCTTTATATTTTATTCATTTTCAGCATGAAATAACATATGGAATATATAATTTGAAGATCATATATGAATCATTAAGATTGAAAAAATTCAGATTGCGCAATTCTTAAAAACTAGCGTTTTATGCATTACATGCGATTTTTCCGATATAATGAAATCAATATAAAACAGGGAGGTTCATCATGTCAGAAAGACCACACTCCAGAAAAAGAAATGACTCCGGCAAAACCGGTGAAGTTAACCGCCGCGGCGAGGGACTCGGTAAAAAAAACCCGTCGGGAAACAGCGGCCGGCCTCAGAACGTCCAGGGATCGGGATTGTTCGGCAGCGGAAGGACTGACGGTTTTGATCTTGATGATGTCATGAAGATGCTGAAGTCATCCCAGTCGCGCGGCCCGGAAAGAGCCGGCGGCGGATTTGATCTCAGCGATCTTCTGAACGGACTGCAGTCAAATAATACCCAGGTGACAAACAACAACAATATCGATATCACCGATCTGATCAATCTGCTTCAGAACCAGGCGGCATCGAGCAACAGCACAATCACCAATAACAACAATATTTCCATGCAGGATCTGCTGAATGCCCTGAACAATCAGAATAACTATGCGCACACGCAGAACCAGTCTCCTCATGGATCGGTTTCGCAGATTCAGCATACACCGCAGCAGTCGCATACACCGCCGACAAACTCAATTCCGCTGAATTCCAATTCCAATAAAAGAAGAGGCGGAGGGAATGGATTTTTCTTCCTTCTGATCATTCTGCTTGTCCTGTTCTTCGTGTTTGGCAGAGGCGGCTGCTCAGGCGGAGGCTCTTCCACAATCAATACCAATACGAACACGAATACAAACACCAATGAGAATACCGCTCCCAATGCTGGCGCAAATACGGCAAGCACATGGAATTACGGCACGGCCGTATCCCATGCCAATACCTATGTGGACGCTTCCTCGACGGCTGTGAACAATGAGGTTGCCAGCGGTTCAAGAAAGAAATACACGACTCTTCTTGGCAACGGGAATGATCAGGTCACCATGCTTGTATATATGTGCGGAACCGACCTGGAATCCAATTATGGAATGGCAACCCAGGATCTGACCGAGATGGCAGCGGCTGTGCACTCTGACAAGATCAATATCATCGTTGAAACCGGCGGCACCAAGACATGGCGCAACCGTGCGGTGACAGCAGGCACAAACCAGATCTGGCGGGTGGTTGACAACGCCCTTGAACCCCTTGAGACCAATCTCGGCCGCAAGGCGATGACCGATCCTGCCACTCTGGCTGAATTCATCCGCTATGGCGCCGCGAATTATCCGGCCAACCGCTACATCCTTGTCTTCTGGGATCATGGCGGAGGCTCAGTCACAGGCTATGGCTATGATGAACTCTATCCGAACGGCTCCATGCCGGTTGACCGCATCCAGACAGCCCTTGAGGCGGGCGGTGTCAAGTTTGATATCATCGGCTTCGACGCATGTCTGATGGCAAATATGGAAACCGCGGTTGCGGTGGAACCTTATGCCGACTATCTGCTGGCTTCGGAAGAAACAGAACCGGGCACAGGCTGGTATTACACAGACTGGCTGACAAAGTTCGCTTCCAACAGCTCCATGAGCTCGCTTGACATCGGCCAGCTGGTCATCGATGACTTCTGCATAAAGAGACAGCAGGGCGCAAGCAGTGCTGACAAGAATACCCTCTCATTAATCGACCTGGCGGAATTCAAGAATACGGTTCCGAGTGCGATGAACGCTTTCTCCAAGAAGATTTACAGTGATATTTCCAATAACAACTACCGCAACGTATCCGATGCCAGAAGCGCTGCCCGTGAATTCGGACAGTCGAACAAACTGGATCAGATTGACCTGATTCACTTCTGTTCAACCTTGAATACAAGTGAGGCCAAGGCTCTGGTCAATACGCTGAAGAGCTGCATCAAATACAACCGCACCAAGAACATCACCAATGCGTACGGTATCTCGATCTACTTCCCTTACCGCCGCACCCAGATGGTCAATTCCCTGCTGAGCATTTACAACAACATCGGATTTGACACGGATTATGCCAAGGCGGTCAGAAGCTTTGCCTCCCTGGCGGCCAGCGGACAGGTTGTTTCCAGCAGCACTTCCAATTCTCTGTACAATCTGCTCGGCGGCAGTTCCGTTTCCAACGGCACTTCCTATGAATCTCTGGATCTGTCAGATCTGCTTGGCGGCAGCAGCGGCACATCAGCAGTGCTGGATCAGCTGCTCGGCGGCTCCGGCTCCTATGACACAGGCATTCTGGATCTGTTCTCCGCACTCTATGGCAGAGCGCATATTGACAGTGAGGACCTCGTGCTCACGGAAAAGAACGGAAACAAGGTGCTCGCTCTGAGCGAAGATGACTGGTCTCTGATCCAGAGTGTCAAGCTCAATGTATGGGTTGACAATGACGGATATTATGTCGATCTCGGCGCGGACAACATCTTCGAATTCGATGAGGACGGAGATCTCGTGGTCAGCTGTGACGGCATGTGGCTCGCCCTCAATGATCAGATCGTTCCGTATTACATGATGAGCGATGAATATGTCAGCGAAACAGATTACAAGACAACCGGATATATCCCCGCATTGCTCAACGGCAATGAGGTTCATCTGATTGTTGAATTCTCCGATGAGTATGAAACAGGCAAAGTGCTTGGCGCCGAGGCTGTCTATGACATCAACACGGAAGGCAAGCTGATGCCGATTCTCGAAGGCGATGTCATTGAATTCATCGCGGACTGCTACAATCCGGACGGATCATTCGATGACGCATATCTGCTTGGCGAACCCCTCACAGTCGCTTTGAACAGTGACGGTGAGGCGGATCTGACCATCTCCGATATGACCGTCGGCGCAGACAGACTGCTCTATGGCTATGAGCTCACCGATATCTACGGAGCATCCAGATACACACCGTTTGAGGAATATTTCCCGGGCTGATTCAATCTGAAACATTCAAAGGCCGTGCCGGAAGGTGCGGTCTTTTTGTGTGAAAACGGCGGAAATGAGCGGAAAGTTTATGTGACAGATATTCAATTCTGTTAAAAAACTAAATTCATGCATGTCATTATCACCGATAAATCGTTGTATTTTGAAATTGAACGTTTATAATCTATACATCACAGGCGAAAGGAGTGTTTTTATGAACTGCATTCAGAAGACAGTCGAAAACATCATCCTGCCGGTTCACGGCTGTGATTTTAATGCGGCTTTGATGACAGCTGGCAATATGGAACGATAACGGATTCATCTGTTTTATGACGCAGAATGATCCGTTTTTTGTTTCTGTCATCATACCGTGCATTGAACCGGGAAAATAAAAGGAGGAAAGAAAAAAATGAAAAAGCTTCTTACCACTGCTTTATCCGCAATGATGGCTCTGTCCCTGACAGCCTGTGGCAGCAGCACACCTGCATCTGACAAAGAAGACGAAGCTCCCGCTGAAGAAGCCGCTGTTGAAACAAACGGCAAAATCGGCGTCATCCTCGTCGGCGATGAGAATGAAGGCTACACAGCTGCTCATATCGAAGGCATCAACAAGGCGGCTGCTGATCTCGGCATTCCTGCTGAAAACATCATGTGGAAATACATGATTGAAGAAAACCAGGCTTGTGCTGATGCGGCTGAGGACCTGGTTGATCAGGGTGCCACACTCGTCATCTCCAACTCCTATGGTCATCAGACATATATGCAGCAGGTTGCGGCAGACCATTCCGATGTCACATTCATTTCCATGACAGGTGACACAGCGGCCAACTCCGGTCTTGCCAACTTCAAGAACGCATTCAACCAGACATATCAGTCCCGTTATGTTTCCGGTATCGTCGGCGGTATGAAACTTGCCGAACTCATCGAAAACGGTGAAGTCTCCAAGGAAAAGACACCGGAGGCATATACTGCTGACGGTGACATCAAGATCGGCTATGTCGGCGCATTCCCTTATGCAGAGGTCGTTTCAGGCTTCACAGCATTCTATCTCGGCGTCAAGGCAATCGTTCCGAATGTCCATATGATCGTTGAATACACAAGCTCCTGGGCTGACCAGGTTGCCGAAGGCACAACAGCTGAAAAGCTGATCGCAGACGGCTGCGTGATCATTTCCCAGCATGCGGACACAACCGGTGCTCCGAGCGCAATCCAGGCTGCCAATGAAGGCGGCAAGCCCGTCTACTCCGTCGGCTACAACGTTTCCATGCTGGAAGTTGCTCCGAAGGCTGCTCTGACATCAGCATCCAATGACTGGTCCGTTTATTACAGCTATGCATTCAAGCAGTGGCTTGACGGCAAGGCAATGGATATCGTCGTTGACTGGAGCGAAGGCTATGAGACAGGCGCTGTCAACATCACAGCTCTTGGCGATTCCTGCGCAGAAGGCACAGATGCCAAGGTTGCCGAAGTTGAAGCTGCAATCAAGGACGGCTCCCTCAATGTATTCGATGTTTCCACATTCACAGTCGGCGGCAAGGCTCTGACTGAAAAGGACGGCTGCGACCTCGACTTTGATGGCAAAGCGGACATCTTCCCGATCAGCGACGGCGCATTCCATGAGTCCGACACAAAGAACGGCTACCGTTCCGCTCCTTACTTCAGCTTCATCATCGACGGTATTGATTCCAACTACAACGGATAATCAGCACCGCTGAAACAGATTCAAAAAAACAGGATTCAACAAGGGAAACCGCCGGAAACAGGCGGCTTCCCTTATGTCTTTTTTCTACAGGGAGGTATGGTAAGTATGGAAGACAGATCAGCTGTCCGCATGGAAAATGTGACCAAACGCTTCGGCAGTGTCATCGCGAATGATCATGTCAGCATGAATATCAACTACGGGGAGATTCTGTCCATTCTCGGTGAAAACGGTTCGGGCAAGACAACGCTCATGAATATGCTGGCGGGGATCTATTATCCGGATGAAGGTTATTTCTATGTCAATGGCAAGGAAGTGACGATCAAAAGTCCCCATGATGCGTACAACCTCGGCATCGGTATGATTCATCAGCATTTCAAGCTGATCGATGTCTTTACGGCGGCGGAGAATATCATCCTCGGCATTGAGGGCTCCCGCACCTATGATCTGAAACAGGTCAACGCCAAAGTGCGCGAGATCGCTGAGCGCTATGGCTTTGACATTGATCCCGAGCAGAAGGTCTATGACATGAGCGTTGCCCAGAAACAGACCCTGGAAATCGTGAAGATTCTTTACCGCGGTGCGAACATTCTGATTCTCGATGAACCGACGGCGGTTCTGACTCCCCAGGAGACCGAAAAGCTCTTTGCGGTTCTGAGGGCGATGAGAAGCGATGGCAAAGCGGTTGTTCTGATCACGCATAAACTCAATGAAGTGCTGGAACTCTCCGACCGTGTTTCCATTCTGCGCAAGGGAAAATACATCACCACCATTCCCACTCCCGTTGCCACCGAACAGATCCTGACCGAGGCAATGGTCGGCGAAAAGGTGACACTGGATATCGACAGACCCGATCCCGTCAATCCGCAGAAGCGTCTGGAAGTCAGACATCTCACGGTTTACAGCGATGAGCATATCAAGGCGCTGGATGATGTGTCCTTTGATGTCAACAGCGGCGAAATCCTTGGTATCGCGGGTATTTCCGGCTGCGGACAGAAAGAGCTGCTGGAAGCGATTGCCGGTCTTCAGAAAATCGAAGAAGGCGGCAGTGTGGTTTATACCGATCCGCAGGGAAACACACAGAGTCTTTCCGGCATGTCGGTGCGTGACATCCGCAATCTCGGCATTCATCTTTCCTTTGTGCCTGAGGACAGACTGGGCATGGGCCTGGTCGCTTCGATGGGCATGACCGAAAACATGATGCTTAAGGAATATGACAAAGGACGCTCACCTTTCCTGAACCGCTCGGAGTCACAGAAGACCGCGGATGAGATTCAGAAGGAACTCGACGTGGTGACGCCAAGCCTTGACACACCGGTCAGAAAGCTTTCCGGCGGCAATGTGCAGAAGGTGCTGGTCGGCCGTGAGATTGCAGCGGAACCGGTGATCCTGATGACTGCCTATGCGGTCAGAGGTCTGGATATTTCCAAATCCTATACGATTTACAATCTGCTCAGCGAGCAGAAGAAAAAAGGCGTTGCGGTCATCTATGTCGGTGAGGACCTCGACGTGCTTCTGGCCCTGGCGGACAGAATTCTTGTACTGTGCGGCGGCAAAGCCAACGGTGTTCTCGATGCCCGCACGGTCACCAAGGAGGAAGTCGGCAGAAGAATGACAAATATGGTGAATGAGGAGGCAAAGGCATGAGAAACAAGTATGAAAAACCGCATGACAGCCTGAAGGAGCCTTTGATTCATCTGGTCAGAAGAACCGATATTCCCGCTTCCAAAGCATGGCTGATCCGCATTCTCTGCGTGCTTGCGGGCATGCTGGTATGCGCACTCTTTATCATGAGCATCACAAGTCTCAATCCGCTTTCCGTTTACGCCTCCATGTTCTCAGGCGCCTTCGGAACCCCCAGAAGAATCTGGCAGACCCTCAAGGATATGGGACTGCTGCTGATTATCGCGGTCGGTCTGGCTCCCGCCTTCAAGCTGCGTTTCTGGAATGTCGGCGCGGAAGGTCAGATCCTGATCGGCGGCCTTGTTTAAGCGGCGTGGATGATCAATCTCGGCGGCAAGATTCCAAATGCGCTGCTGCTCATCCTGATGTTTGTGTCAGCGGTGATTGTCGGTGCCGTCTGGGGATTGATTCCTGCTTATTTCAAGGCGAAATACAAAACCAATGAAACCCTGTTCACCCTGATGATGAACTATGTCGCACTGCAGCTGGTTGAATTCTGCGTGGACCTCTGGGACAAGAAACAGTCCCACTCCGTCGGTATCATCAACGGCGACACAAAGGCCGGCTGGCTTCCCGCTCTGTTTGGACAGCAGTTCGCGCCGGTTGTGCTGATCGCTGCGATTCTGACCGCGGGCATGTATTTCTATATGAAACAGTCCAAGCAGGGATTTGAAATCAGTGTGGCGGGTGAAAGTGAAAATACGGCAAGATATGCAGGTATTTCCGTTTCAAAGGTCATCATCCGCACGATGGCCATCTCCGCGGGTATCTGCGGACTGGCCGGCTTCCTGGAAGTTGCCGGTGTTTCCCACACCATTTCCTCTTTGACTGCGGGGGGCAGAGGCTTTACCGCGATCATCGTCGCATGGCTGGGCAAATTCAATCCGTTTGCGATGAGTCTGATCACCGCTGTACTCGCATTTCTTTCCAGAGGCGCCAATCAGATCGCATCTGATTTCAACTTCAACACCTATGCCAGTGAGATCCTGACCGGAATCATTCTGTTCTTTATCCTGGCCAGTGAGTTCTTCATCAATTACAGACTGATTTTCCGCTCCTCAAAGGGAAAGGAGGCACATTGATATGACGCTGACTTCATTGCTCGCATGGATCAATGCGGCCATCACCTTCGGCACAATCATCATGCTCGGATCGGTCGGTGAAATCCTGACGGAAAAGAGCGGCAACCTGAACCTCGGTGTGCCGGGCATCATGTATCTCGGCGCGATCGGCGCTCTGGCCGGTGCCTTCTTCTATGAAAACGGCAATCCCGCTCCCAACGGTGTCATCTCAATGCTCATTTCACTCTTATGCGCATTGATTGCATCGGGACTTGGCGGACTGCTGTATTGTTTCATGACCGTCACCTTAAGGGCCAACCAGAATGTCACCGGTCTGACCCTGACCATCTTCGGCAGCGGTGTCGCCAACTTCTTCGGCGGCTCGCTTGTCAAGCTTTCCGGCGGTGTCGGTCAGATCTCGGTTGCGGCTGCCTCATCGGTTTACCGTGCCCAGATTCCCGTGCTTTCCAAAAATCTCGGGATTTTCAGCACTATCTTCTTCAGCTATGGCTTTCTGACCTATGCGGCAATTCTGATTGCCTTATGCGCAGGCTGGTTCCTGAATAAAACAAGGGCTGGTCTCAATCTCAGAGCGGTCGGTGAAAATCCGGCGACCGCGGATGCGGCCGGCATCAATGTCACAAAGTATAAATATCTTGCGACAACCATCGGCGCCATGATCGAAGGCCTTGGCGGTGTCTATTATGTCATGGACTATATCAAGGGCACATGGGATACCGGCGGCGGTATTGAGGCGCTTGGCTGGCTGGCGGTGGCCCTGGTCATCTTCACCAGCTGGAAGCCGATCTCGGCAATCTGGGGATCCTTCGTGTTCGGATTGTGCTACTGGGTATATCTCTATATTCCCGGTTCAATCTCCCAGGTTCTGGCAAAGGCGCTGGGAACACCGAATCCTTCCCATATGCAGAATCTTTACAGAATGATTCCGTATCTTGTGACGATTGTCATTCTGATCATTGTTTCCAAACGAAAACGGCGGGAAAATCAGAACCCGCAGTCACTCGGCATCTCTTATTTCAGAGAAGAGAGGTGACAGAACAGTCAACGGCAGGGAGTGCTCCCCGCCGTTTTTCATTTCTTTGCATAGTGGAAACCGTGCTAGAATGACGATGAACAGAATCGTTTGAAATTTCGACTGTTTCGGACGGTGACAAGGAGAAAAGCTCCATGAACAATGCAATTCAATATTTAAGAGAGTTCCATTTCGGAACCGTTGTTTTCCGTCTTGTTCTGGCAATGGTTTGCAGCGGAATCATCGGCTATGGCAGAACAAAACGCGCCAAGACAGCCGGTTTCAGAACATATATGTTAACCGGAATCGGCGCGGCGATGTCAATCCTGCTGGCTTTGTATGAATATGAGATGATGAACAGTCTGTGGGCGGATACGGTCGCTTCCGTCGGTCTCAAATTCGACGCCTCCAGATTTTCGGCGGCGGTGATCGGCGGGATCGGTTTCCTGGCGGCCGGCTCGATCATCGGCACATCCCACCAGCAGGTCAAAGGCCTGACCACTGCCACCGGCCTGTTCGCTTCGGTCTGTATGGGCATTGCCTGCGGAGCGGGCTTCTATGAATGTGTCATCATCAGCTGTGTGCTGATCATCATTGCGCTGAATATCATGCAGCCGCTGGAAAGACGATACAAAAGAAGATGCCGCAACATCACCCTGTTTGTCGAGTTTGAAGATATTCAGGATGTTTCCGTGATCACCGATGTGATCCGCTCGAAAAACGCCGAAATCCAGGAAATCGAGATTGAGCGGATGAAGAAGGAAGGGGATGCGTACCCATGCGCAATCCTGAATCTGCGCTTAAGCAGGGAACAGATGTCCCATTCCGATATGCTCTCCTGTATCGCTGAGCTTGACAGTGTGATTGCCATTGAGGAACTGATTTCCTAAGGAGGTATGAAACGATGCTGCATATATTCGATCCGATCCGCGGAATCAGTTTCGCGGCGGTTTTGGTCAAGCTTCTGCTTGCATTTCTGATCGGCACAATCATCGGCCTGGAGCGCTCTTATCACAACAAACCGGCCGGTTTCCGCACCCATATCCTGGTTGTGCTCGGGGCGGCCATCGCCTCTTTGACCGGAATTTATCTCTATGTCGGGCTGAACCTGCCCACCGATGTGTCCCGCATTGCGGCGGGCGTGGTCACCGGCCTTGGCTTCATCGGTGCCGGCACAATCATCGTCACCCGCAAACTGAAAGTGAAGGGACTGACCACCGCGGCTGGCTTATGGACCTCAGGCCTGATCGGACTGGCGGTCGGCTCGGGCTTCTATGAAGGCGGAATCCTGGGCACGCTCATGGTGATTCTGGTTGAAACCTATTTCAATTCACTCCGCTCGAAAATCCGCCATGCACCGGAATTTGAAATCGCTCTGAGCTATTACCACCGCGATGATCTGGACAGGGTCATGCGCTATTGCAAAGATAATGACACGGTGATCACCGATCTGCGGATCACCGGTTCCAAGGATTCAAAAACCGCCATGTACAATGCGCTGATCACTTTGAAATCCGACAATGATCTCGATCAGGAGGAATTCACGGCACAGATTGAGCGTATGAGCGGAATCATCTCGGCACAACTGATCTGAAACACGAAAGTCATGCGCCATCTGCATGGCTTTTTACATATTGCCGAAGTGCATGAATGCTCAGAGAATGTAAAATAAAACTGGGTATTCATAAACAGACTGAAAGGAAATCTGATCATGGAAGAAAATATCATAGCGGCGGGCTCCGGACTGACCGATACAGAAGCGGAAGAAGATCTGCTTGGAATCAGTGAATATGTGAATGCATGTGCGAATTTCATCATGAATTGCAGGACACCGATGTCCATTGCCGTCCAGGGCGGCTGGGGAACCGGTAAATCGAGCTTCATGCATCTGGTTGAAAAGAAGCTTGGAGAACTGAAATCGGAGCAGATGGAAGCGGTGTGCGTCCGCTTCAACACCTGGCAATACTCACGTTCCGGAGAGGAGAGACTGTTCATTCCCCTGGTCAGATGCCTTGAAAAGAAACTGGACGATGTCAATATCAACAATAAAGAATACACGGATTATTTCAAAGAAAGAAAAATCATTTTTTCCGGAAGATGGTTTGGTAAGACGGCAGGCAAAGTCGGTGAAGTGGCAACCGGAAAAGCCGGAGCCATTATGGCGCTTTTCGGACAGATCGTTGAAGGCTATCTGAATACGGATCAGTCTGAAATTGAAAAAATATATGAGGAAACACTGCAGGTGCGACAGAAACTCCAGGACAGAATCAATGTCATGACCGGACGAAGCATCATCGCTGGCGGCAATCTTGCAGAAGGAAACCGTGTGAGCAGGAAGCTGGTTGTGTTTGTGGATGATCTGGACAGACTCGCCCCGAAAGATGCGGTGAATCTGCTGGAAGACATGAAGAACTTCATGGATTGTCAGGATACCGTCTTTGTGCTGGCGCTGGATCATAATCTGGTCAACCGCGGTGTGAAAGAAAAATACGGTGACATTGAAGACGGCTATGAAAACAAATTTTTCGAGAAAATCGTTCAGCTTCCGTTCTTCCTTCCGACCAGAAAATATAATCTGAAGAACTATGTCACAGAACTGATCCGCGAGAATCAGATACAGAATCTCAATCCGGATCTGTGCGTGAAATATATCGGACAATTTGCCAGCCGCAATCCACGTGTCATCAAGCGTGCGCTGAATGTCTATCAGTTGAACTCATACATCATGAATTTCCGTGAAAATGAGGAGGATCACAGCCAATGCCAGTAACTTTTCTGGCTTGACAAACAATCAGATGTAATTAAGAACTGGTCGAGTGACTCAAAGAAGTTCATTCGATCAGTTTTCTATTTTGA
>CACWLH010000044.1 GCA_902761625.1 uncultured Erysipelotrichaceae bacterium | reverse complement strand
AAGATGATGAATACTGGTATGCCACCCAGCTGCTGATCTGGAAAACAATCAATCCTGCATTTGAAAACACCAGAGTGTATAAAGATCCATCCTATGCAGGCGATCTGAACAGAAGCGCAGCAGCATTTGAAATCACCGATGTCATCAAAGCACGCATGGCTGAGATCGAGCAGAAAGTGAATGAATATCACCGGCAGGTTGATCCGGTATACTCCATTGTCAACAAAGAAGAGCTCACGGTTCCGCTTTGTGTAAAAGCAGGCGCACAGGTGATGATTCATGATCGGGCGGATGTGCTGAAAGACTACCGGCTGATGAATGAGGATCCGCGCATTGTTCAAAACGGCAGCGATGTGCTGATTGATACCAGAAGTTCGCAAAGCATTCATGCGGTATTCCATTACAATGGCATCCCCGAATCAATCAAGTCAGCTCCGCTTGTGCTCAAGGCGAGAGACGGTTCAAAAATCCAGACATTGATCATCCGCGGCTCATGCACGGTGAAATCCTTCGAGGTGCAGATCGATGTGATCCCTGCAAAGCTGAGGATCATCAAGCATGACAGCCTTTCCAAAGACAGACCGCAGAACGGCGCATCTTTCAAAAATGCGCAATATGAGCTGCGCAATGAAACGGAAAACACTGTGATCGGAACATTTGCGGTGAATGCGGAGGGCTGTTCAGAAATCATCGGCGCTCTCAACATGGCAGATACATATTCCCTGCATGAAACAGCAGCTCCGAAAGGATACCGGCTGGATGAGCAGATTCATACGTTCAGACTGAGCGATCTGGCAGAAAATGACGGGGTTTATGAAATCGAAATGAGCGATTGCGTGATCAGCGGAAGAATCGCCATCCACAAAGTGATCGCCAACCGCATGTCATCGGATCTTTGCGTCAATGAGAAAGGAGCCCGCTTTGCGGTGCTCTCGGCACACAGCATTGCGTCTTACGGCTCATTTGATGAAGCATTGCAGCATTATGATGAGATCAACGATATGGAAAAGGCACTCATTGTCACCGATGAAAACGGTTATGGAGAAAGCGGTGAGCTTGCCTTTGGCGCATATACGGTCAGACAGATTGAGGCCTCCACAGCCGATCTGGAATTATGCAGTGATTTCACTTTTTCCATCGAAAAGGAAACAGAAAAACCGCTGCTGTTTGAAGTCAGCAACATCCCGGCCGAATATCATCTGAAAATCATCAAGAAAGATGCGGAAAACGGACGTCTGATCACCCGCACGCCCGCCGTCTTTCAGATTTTCACAGAAGACGGCAGATGCGTGAAACAGAAGATCGGCTCGGCTGAATATGACACGTTCATGTGCGCAAGTGATGAGCAGATCAAAACTGAAAGCAATGTTTACAAAGACACATCATCTGAGCCCGGCACACTGGTATTGCCGCTGAGTCTGCCCGCAGGCAGCTATGAGCTGCGCGAAGTGAGCGCGCCTTATGGCTATCGCATATCGGAAACTGCCATCCCGGTTGTCATCGGCAGCACCGCCATGGAAAATGCGGACGGCTCATATGTGGAAGTATCCGTCGCCAATGAGCCTTTAAGCGGAAGCCTGCAGGTTAGAAAGACAGTCGCACAAGTGCCATGCGATACGGATCTGATTCCGTCTGATCTTTCCGGCATCATCTTTTCGCTTTGTGCGGATGAAGAGATCCGCTCATGCCAGGATGGAAGCCTTCTTTATGAAAAGGGCAGTGAGGTCGCACAGCTGCATACAGACTCAGCTGGATATGCGGAAATGACGGATCTGCCGTTCGGCGATTATGTGCTGCGCGAAATCCAGACGCCGGGCTGGCTCATCTGCTCAGCAGAAGAATACCGATTCACAATTGGAACAGAAACAGTCAAAGCAGAGATCAATGTGGAAAACAGACCTGTCACCACTGTATTCTCCAAAAAGCAGGCCTCGGGCAGCGATGAGCTCTGCGGCGCACATTTATGCGTCATGGACATGGACGGGACAGTGGTGGATGAATGGATTTCCGCAAACACACCGCATGTGATCAAAGGATTATCAAAAGATCAGACATATATTCTCAGGGAAACCATCGCACCGCTGCTTGATGAAGGCAGTTATGTAAAAGCTGAAGAGATCCGCTTCACACCTCAGAACGACGTCAATGGGTTAATCGAAATGAGAAACGGGATTGTCCGCATTGAAAAATACAATGAGGCAGATCAGCCGCTTGCCGATGCATTCTTTGAGGTGATTGATGAGCATGGTGAAATCGTTGACAGCTGGCAGAGCAGTGAACATGCCCATATTGTGAAAAACCTGAATGCCGCAGAAGTTTACACACTGCGTGAGACCAGTGCGCCGCAGGGCTATTATTGCAGCTACGATACAGAATTCACGCCTGAATCAGGCAAAGATCTGACCATACGGGTAAATGATGCACCGATCCGTGTGAAGGTGAGCAAGATTGAAGAAAGCACGGGAAAGCCGCTGGAAGGAGTCACATTGACCCTTTATGAAGAATGCGAAGATGAAGAGGTGCAGGTGGTTTCGTGGAAGACAGGTACCCAGGCAAAACAGATCGGCCCGTATCTGAAGGCGGGCAGAGTCTACCGGCTTGAGGAAAGTGAAGCCGTCAATGGGGTATACCGGGCGGCCGATCTCTGTTTCACCATTGATCAATATGATCCTTTGTCACAGGAGGACGTGAACATCGTCATGATTGATGCGGCTGTCCGTCTGGCTGCCGTCAAATCCGATGAAAGCGGCAGTTTCCTTTCGGGAGCGCGTCTAGCGCTGTGCGATGAGGCGGGCAATGTGCTTCATGAATGGGTCACTCAGAACAGACTGGAGGATCTTTCCTCTTATGTCAGCGGAGAAGGCACTTATGTGCTCAAAGAGATTCAGGCGCCAAAAGGATATGCATTAAGCGATCCGCTTGTCTTTACGGTGAAAGGAAACAGCGCGCAAAGGCAGATCCTCAGAATGATTGACCGCAATGTGCGCGTGCATCTGTGTGTCAAAAAAACTGACAGTGAGAGCGGCGATCCGCTGGCCGGGGCTGAAATCACCGTCTATCACGCATCCGACAATACCGAAGCTGCTCTCATCAACGGCAGACGGGCAAAGGGGATCACCTCTGAAAACGGCGAAGTGTCATTCATCCTTCCTTATGATCCCCAGGGCTATTACGTCAGAGAGACCAAAGCCCCAAAAGGCTACTCCATCAACAAGAGCAGATTTGATCTTTCCGAAGATTCCGAAAACAATCCTCCGGTCATTTTTGAACAGATTACGATCAGTGACAGCAGAAACACCGTGCCTACCGGCATTGCAAACCGCACGCCTGTGCTGCTGTGGGCGGGGGTGGCGCTGGCTCTGATCACGGTGATTGCACAATGCGTCAATGGCTATTGCGGATCTCATCGGCGTCGGCACTGATCATGATTGTTTGCGGCCTGCTTCAATACCGGCAGGACACGCACCCGCTCAAATGCGCCAGAGCAGCCCAGAAGCAGCTGGAGACTGTCATCTTTGAAAACAGTGAGAATGAAGCGCAGGAGGATGCGATCGCGCAGATGAAGTTGATCAATCCTGATTTCCGCACATTTCTCGCATTTGAAAGCGGCCTGATCAGACTGCCGGTTGTTCAGGGGACAGATAATCACTGGTATCTGGATCATCTGTTTGATGGCACTGAAGGCGTTATCGGCACATTGTTCTTTGATGTGCAATGCGAAATGGATGATCCGGTGCGCATCATTTACGGACATTCCGTTTTCAGCGAACCAACGATGATGTTCACGCCGCTTCATCAGCTTTGTTCGCAATCCTTCTTTGAGCAAAACCGTATCTTTACGCTGGATGATGGGGAA
Organism: uncultured Erysipelotrichaceae bacterium; assembly: GCA_902761625.1. Taxonomy (GTDB): domain Bacteria; phylum Bacillota_I; class Bacilli_A; order Erysipelotrichales; family Erysipelotrichaceae; genus Bulleidia. Next base: position 16,986 of record CACWLH010000044.1, on the reverse strand, counting down.
ACAGCCGAAACATATGAGATCATTTCAGTCTTCATCAATGATGAGGCTCTGCCGGATGCGCTGGATACAAGAATCCGCTGTTTTGCGGACGATGATGCCAGACGCGCATTCCTCCATGATGCACAAATGCGCTCGCTTGTGCATTCGCTCATGCACGAAGAGACAGAGGGCAGGATCATCATCCTGCAGACCTGCATGGATGCACAGGCTGAGCAGCGCTTATGCGCGGTCGCACTGGAAAAGAAGGGATAATCAGCTTTATTGAATTCGGTTCCTCTTTGTTGTACAGTATGCGGGAAAGAGGAAAACACAATGAAACCTATCACAATGGACACCCTTGAACAGATGCGTTCTGAATACAGCAGAGATCCGAAGGCCAAGGTTGTCAGAAACGCACTGACAAAGAATGACATCAGTCTGATCAGCCGCAGTTTTGAAGCTGAAAACAACAATCCCCATATTTTTACAATTGATCTGAAAACAATGCCTGCGACCGCCCAGATGCAGTCCGGCAGATGCTGGATCTTCTCGGCACTCAATGTGATGCGCGAGGTGATTGCGAAGAAATACGGTATCCGGGATTTCGAACTGTCCCAGAACTATGTCGCGTTCTATGACAAGCTTGAAAAGGCAAACTGGTTCATGGAATGCATTCTGGCTGAAATCGATCAGCCTCTGAACAGCGAAAAGAACCGCTTCCTGCTGGAAGGCGCTGTCAGCGACGGCGGTCAGTGGAATATGCTGACAAGCCTGATCAGCAAATACGGCATCTGCCCCAAGAGCGCCATGCTTGAGACTTATCAGTCCTCTCATACCCGCAATATGAACGGTCTGCTGAACAAGCGTCTGAGAAAGTTCGCGGTTGATGCGCACCGTGCCCATGCCGAAGGCAGAGACCAGGAAATCGATGCGATCCGTGAAACCGCTCTGAAGGAAATCTACAGCCTGATCGCTTCCTGTTTCGGACTGCCGCCCGCATCATTCACTTTTGAGTATTATGACAAAGACGGCAAGGCGCATGCGGAATACAATGTCACACCGAAGGAATTCTATGAGAAATATCTCGGCGTTGATCTGCGTGATTATGTCAGCGTGATCAACGGACCGACGGCTGACAAGCCTTACCATAAGACATTCACAGTTGAGTATCTTGGCAATGTCGTCAACGGCAGCCGGGTGGAACTGCTCAATGTGCCGATGGATGAGCTCAAGAAGTATATTCTTGATACACTCAAAGACGGCGAACCGGTATGGTTCGGATGCGATTGCGGCAAGGATGGCGATCGTGAGACCGGTCTCTGGGATGATGCCCAGTATGATTATGAGGGAACCTTCGACATGGATCTTGCCATGAGCAAGGCTGAAATGCTCGATTCCAGACAGAGTGCGATGAATCATGCGATGGTCATCACCGGCGTGAATCTTGTCGATGAAAAGCCGACCAGATGGAAGATTGAGAATTCATGGGGCGACAAACCCGGCAACAAGGGTTATTTCACAGCCAGTGACAGCTGGTTTGACCGCTATGTCTATGTGGCTGCGATTCATAAGAAATACCTCAGTGAAGAGGCGCTGGCTGCCCTGAAAGAGGAGCCTGCACTGCTCTCACCGTGGGATCCGTTCGGAACACTTGCGGACTGATCATTTGCAAATGTGAAAAAGGAGGAGGAGATCTCTTCCTTTTTAGATGAAAATGCTATAATTGCACAGGTAATCAGGAGGAACTGTCATGAAAATCGGAGTGATTTCGCTGGGATGCGCAAAAAATCTCGTGGATACGGAAAACCTGCTGGGCATTCTGAATGCAAGCGGCATGGAGATTGTCACGGATTATGATGAAGCGGATGCGATTATCATCAATACATGCGGATTCATCGAGAGCGCCAAGGTCGAAGCAATCAACACGATTTTATCGACGGCGGATCTCAAAGAGAACAATCTGAGAAAACTGATTGTCATGGGCTGTCTCTCCACCCGCTACAAGCCGCAGCTTGAAGAGGAGATGCCGGAAGTTGACCGCTTCATTTCCATCAGTGAATACAAAAATCTCGGTGCCATTCTTTCCGAAGAACTCGGCGTCCGGATTATCAATGATTACGGCAAGACACCGCGTCTGTTGTCAGGGAAACCCTGGATGGCATATCTGCGGATTGCGGACGGCTGTGACAACCGGTGCAGCTATTGCGCGATTCCGCTCATCCGCGGCGATATGCATTCCGTCAATGAGGACGAACTGATTGCCGAAGCGAAAAGGCTGATTGGTTCAGGCGTGAAAGAACTCAATCTGATTGCCCAGGACAGCTCCCGCTACGGCTATGATCTTGACGGCCAGCTTCATCTGTCGCCATTGCTGAAAAAGCTCAATGCGCTTGAAGGGGTGAAGTGGATCCGGGTTCTGTATCTCTATCCGGATGAGATTCCCGATGATCTGATTGAAACAATGAAATCATGCGAACATGTACTGCCGTATTTCGACATTCCCGTTCAGCATGGCAACAACCGCATACTTAAGGAAATGCACCGCCGCGGCAGCCGTGAGCTGATCATTGAGCGCTGTGCAAGAATCCGCAATGAGCTGCCTCAGGCAGTTCTCAGAACAACCCTGATCACCGGTTTCCCCACCGAAACCGAAGAGGAGCATCAGGACACACTCTCATTGATCAGCGAATGCAGATTCGATCATCTGGGCGCCTTCACATATTCCAGTGAGGAGGATACGCCGGCTTACGAAATGGAGGATGATGTGCCTGAGGAAGTCAAGCAGAGACGGCTTTCTGAAATCATGGCGCTGCAGGCTGAGATCAGTGCCGAACTGCTCAATGAAAGAGTCGGGCAGATTGATGAGGTCATGGTTGAAAGCTATGATGATCTTTCAGATATGTACGTCGGGCGGAGCGCACTGTTCGCACCGGATGGCGTGGACGGATGTGTGCGTTTCCGCGCATCGAAGAATCTGAAACCCGGCGATTTCGCATGCGTCAAATATACAAGGGCAGCCGGTCATAATCTGATCGGTGTCCTGTCCGAGTAACAAGAGGTTTTTTATGTACCATATATCCGACTGTAAAAAATACAGCCGCTGCGCCCGCCTGTTTGCGCTGGAATACAATCAGGACAAACAGGAATACAGACCATATGTCCGTCTGGATGAGGAAATCACGCTGCTGGCCGCAAAGAAACTCGGCGTTGCCGGGTGTTTCAAAGGGGAGCGCGGAGATTCCGCTGAGAAGGCGCTGGAAGCCATGAAACACGAGGAATGGCTTCTCAAGGCAAGATTTGAATATAAAAATCTCAGGGTCAAGATTCCGTTTCTGCATCGCAACGCGGACGGCTGGGATGTTTATTTTCTGTTCGCGGGTCTTTATCCGCGGGCGGACGATCTGCAGTTTTACTGCAATACTGCATGGGTTCTGAACGGCAACCATATCAATGTGAAAAACTGGTATGTGATCCATCTGAATGCATCATATGTCAGAAAGGAAGAACTTGATCCCGATGCGCTGTTCATCGTCAGCAGATGCTTTTACAACAGCAAGGGCAATCCGTCTGTTCCGGTGGATGAGGCGATCATGAAACACATGCGCGATCTGAGCGGTGACCTGATGGCGATGGATGAAGGTCTTCAGAATGATCCTCCCGCCCCGGTGCGCACCAATGCCTGCACAGGCCGCACCAAGTGCCGCCATTACGGCGAATGCTTTGAAGAGGAAAAGCGCGATGATGACAATTCGATCATTCATCTGATCGGTGCCCAGCACCGCTATGCGATGAAAAAGGAAGGCCGCACCCGGCTGCGTGATGCGGATCCTGCCCGGATTGAAGGATCCCGTCAGCAGTTTGCCCAGATCAATGCGGATCAGAATGAAAACGGATTGTTCGCCGACCGGATGGCGCTGCATGCCTGGCTTGAGGATATCCGCTATCCTGTCACATTCCTTGATTTTGAGTGGGAGCGCTTTGCGGTGCCGCCGTATCCGGGCATGAAGCCCTACGATGTGCTGCCCTTTGAATATTCCATCGACATTCTCCATGAAAACGGAGAACGCGATCATCGTGTCTTCCTGTCAGTAGGGGATGACCGGCTTGAACTGGCCGAAAATCTTGTAAAGGATATTCCGCATAACGGCACCGTGATTGCCTACAACGCGGAAGGGGCTGAAAAGATCCGGATCCGTGAGCTGGCCGCATTGTTCCCGCAGCTGCGGGATGAGCTGCTTGCGATCAATGAGAGGATGGAGGATCTGCAGCTGCCCTTTGAAAGCGGCACGGTCTATGATGTGCGTATGAGAGGTCAGTGGTCGCTCAAGGTGATCATGAGCATGATGGATGATCCCGGCTATCATGATCTTGATATCCAGCAGGGGATGGATGCCGTTTTCCAGTGGCGCTATCTCGATCTTGACGGCAATATCGAAAACAAAGAGGAAATCATTGAGAACCTCAAAGCCTACTGCGGAATGGATTCCTACGCCATGACCGTGGTCTATGAATGGCTGAAAAAAATCGACAGCAGTCCGCTTTCATGAAGGGACTGCTTTTTACATAATTCATAAATTACATATATGTTTTTTCCGCCGATTCGGTTAAAATGAAATCAGATAAACAAGTATATAAAAATCATTGAATACTCACCGGAAAGGTTTCTTTCCGTTTGCCGCAATATGCAGTAGAAATGGAGGCAGAATATGCGGTTTGAAATTGTTGGAAAAAATATTGAAATCTCGGATGCGATGAGGGAGAGAATCGAACTGAAACTGTCCAACCTGGACAAGTATCTTCTGATCAACTCTGACACAATCGCAAGGGTGGTTGCCCGTGTTTATCCGGATTCAGAGAAAGTAGAGGTGACAATTCCCACCAAAGTAGGAATTCTGAGAGCGGAAGTCGTCGATGACGATTTCTATGCAGCTCTCGATGCAGCAATCGACAAGCTTGAGGATCAGATCCGCAGGCAGAAGACAAGACTGTCCCGCAAACACCGTGAACATCTTGCCAAAGCATTTGTCGAGGAAGAGGAACAGAATGCAAGAGCGGAATATGATATTCCGGTCAGAACAAAGACGCTCGTCGCGGATGAACTCACCCTGGATGATGCGATCATGCAGATGGAACTCTCAGGACACAACTTCTACATTTACACAGATGAGGAAAGCGGAAAGATCTCCGTTGTCTACAGAAGAAGCTCCGAAGGCTATGGCCTGATCGAAGTGGAACAGGAAGACTGAATCATACCTCCGGGAAGCGGTGATGCCGCTTCCTTTTTTTCGGCTCTTTTGAAATGATCCGATGAAAAAAGCAGGTCCTCAGACCTGCGTTTAAATGATTGAGAGAATCATGAATGCCAGATTGACAACGGTCAATGCCACGATGCCGGGAATGATCGAATGACATTGATTGTACAGATACGAGAGAATCATTGTCAGCAGCAGCCAGTACGGAAGGGTGCGGATCATCATGAAGAGTTCCGGATTGGTGAACAGCACGGTCATGAACAGTCCTGAAACAATCGCCGAGATCAGAATTGCCTGAAGCTCCTTGTTTCGTACATCAAGATGATCCGTCATGTTTTTGAAACCGATGGACACCATGCACGCCTCCATGATGGAGAAGGCAATCAGCATGCCCGGGCGGGCATAGCCGACACCGATCAGCAGCTGCGGTTCCGGCAGCAGCACATCCGCCTTGAGAAATGTGATGCTCAGCCAGGTGAGGATGCCGATTGAAACGATGCCGATGGCCGTGAACAGAAGCGAGTCGCCGATTGCGCCGAGGGTCCGTTTGCAATGGCGGTCGATCAGCGGCCAGTTGTATACAATCAGCAGGCCGGTGCAGAGATTCATCGCAGCCATCAGGGCAATGCCTTCCTGATTGGCAAACAGATTGATCACAATTGCCAGAAGCCTGATGCAGACAATCAGCAGAATAGATATAAAAATATGCTTTCTCGAAAGCGTTGATACTGTTTTCGCAGACATAAGAGTGACTCCATTGATACTACAATACCTGTACATTCTAGCATAATTGCAACGCCGGAACAAATCGCCCCGCATGCGGGTGTTACGGAAAGTGTAACACCGGCGGATTGCGGCGGTGCTATGCTGAAAAAGAAAAGGGAGGCATTTATGGCAAATAAAGAACTTACCTATCAGCAGAAAATCAATCTGATGAATCAGATCGGCGATGCCTACCGCGGCTGTGTGCGGCGGATCGATCTGGCGGAAAACAGCGGCATCACCTGTGTCAGTGAGCGGATCAGCGATGACTATGCATTCCGGAATTATCTTGAAAGAGCTCTGCAGGACTGCACCAAAGATACCCAGCTGATCACCGTCAATGATTTCCTTGAGATCCATGAGAGAACCTGGTATCTCAGATACTTTTCCCAGTCCAGCTATTACCGCCATCGCAAAAAGGCGGTGGATGAATATCTGCACTGCCTTGAAATCTGCTGAGCATCTGTATCTGACTGCACTTTCTGCGCAGATACATAATGCATGAAACGGATATTTGAACAGCATATCCTGCATTCTTCAATTGTTTACCGATGTCGTCATCTGTGATAAAATGTTCGCAAGGAATGTCCCTGCTTATGCCTGAGATCCGTTAGGCAACACGATCATTGAATGACGTCAGCATGAAGTACGACGCAGCCCATACGCGGCGCTGTATCAATCTGTGAACCGCTTTCGGTGAACGCGAGGTTAAGCGCTTACAAAGACGGGCGGGACATTGTGAAGAATGCAGTGAGGAGGTTATATTAGAATGCTGAAAGGTATTGCTGCTTCACAGGGTATTGCTGTTGCAAAAGTCTACAAACTCGAACAGCCGGTTCTTGATATTGTCATGAAGACATCTGAGCCGGAGGAAGAACTCGCGAAACTGGATGCCGCTTTTGTCAAGACAGTCGCTGACATTGAAAAGATCAAGGAAGTCGCTTCCAAGAGTCTGGCTCCTGAAGAACTCGCAGTCTTCGATGCGCATCTGATGATGGCAAACGACCCGGAACTCCGTTCCCAGATCGAAGACATGATCAAGAATGACAAGGTGAATGCTGAATATGCCACAGAGCAGGTAGCGAACATGATGGTTACCATCTTCGAGTCAATGGAAGATGCATACATGAGAGAAAGAGCTGCTGACATCAAGGACGTCACATTCCGCTTAAAGTGCAATCTCTGCGGTAAAGTGATCCCGAACCTGGCTACAATTGATACACCGGTTGTCATCGTTGCCAAGGACCTGACACCTTCCGATACAGGTTCCCTGAACAAGGAATTCGCAAAGGGTTTCGCAACTGAAATCGGCGGCCGTACAAGCCACAGTGCAATCATGGCACGTTCCCTTGAAATCCCGGCGGTTGTCGGTGTTACCGGAATTCTGGATGCTGCGAAGGAAGGCGATGAGGTTATCCTCGATGCCATCAGCGGCGAAGTGATTCTGAATCCGACTGCTGAGCAGGTTGCTGAATATACAAAGAAGGCAGAAGAATTCAAGGCTCAGAAGGAAGCTCTCAAGGCTCTCAAGGATCAGCCGTCCGTATCCACAGACGGACACAAAGTCCTCCTGGTCGGAAACATCGGTTCCCCGAAGGATGCCGAAGGCGTTGTTGAAAACGGCGGCGAAGGCGTTGGTCTGTTCCGTACAGAATTCCTCTACATGAAGAGCGAAGACTGGCCCGATGAAGATACACAGTATGAAGCTTACAAGGCAGTTCTTGAGACAATGAACGGCAAGCCGGTTGTCATCCGTACACTCGACATCGGCGGCGACAAGAAGCTGAAGTACTATGAATTCGAAGAAGAAATGAACCCGTTCCTCGGTGTACGTGCTGTCCGTTTCTGCCTGATGCGCAAGGATATCTTCCGCACCCAGCTGAGAGCTCTGCTCAGAGCTTCCGCTTATGGCAAACTCTGCATCATGTTCCCGATGATCGCTACTGTCCAGGAATTCAAGGATGCGAAGGCATGCTACGATGCAGCCCGTGCTGAACTGATCGCTGAAGGCGTCAAGGTCGGTGACGACGTTGAAGTCGGCTGCATGATCGAAATCCCGGCTGCCGCTGTTCTGGCTGACAAGCTGTCCAAGTATGCGGACTTCTTCTCCATCGGAACAAACGACCTGATCCAGTACTCCATGGCTGCTGACCGTATGAGCCAGCCTGTATCCTATCTGTATCAGCCGCTCAACCCGTCCATTCTCCGCCTCGTCAAGATGACAATCGACGGTGCCCACAAGAATGGCAAGTGGTGCGGTATGTGCGGTGAGATGGCCGGCGACGAAACAGCTGCTCCGCTGCTGCTCGGTCTCGGACTTGATGAATTCTCCATGTCCGCAACCTCCATCCTCAAGGCACGCCAGATCATCAATGGCCTGAGCTATGAGGAAATGAAGGCTCTGGCTGAAAAGGCAGTTGAGTGCGACACAGCTGAAGATGTTGCTGCTCTCTGTGCTGAAACACTGAAGTAATTCATTCACAATCAAAAAGGCCGCTGTCTGAATTGACAGCGGTCTTTCTAAATGGCAGAAGAAAACCGGTCACTGACCGGTTTGTTTCATATTTAATGGCGTCTGCCCGGAATCGGGTAGGTGGAGGGAATGTAGAATTCCTTCATATCATCCAGACGGATACAGCCGAGTGCGCGCCCGAAGACACATCCGCAGTCGATATGGAGAATGGTGTCATCCTTGCCGTGGATGATCTTTCCTTCATATTCAGGTCCATAGAGGAAAGTGGGCGAGTGGCCGACAATCAATGTCGCATCCTGGACGGGATTGTCATCGATACCGATATGGGCCCAGACAAGAATCTGTTCAGGCACCTGGGACATTCTCATTTTGGAGCCTGTATACTCCTCGGTCAGTCCGGCATGGACAAGAAGGAATTTCCTTCCGTTGACTTTCAGATATTTGTACAGGAGCTTGTCTTCCAGATACAGTTTGATGTCATAGCATTCCGGGAAGTCCAGATCCATGAACTGATCCATGGTTGAATAGCCGCCGTTGTAATGAAGCCAGCACATCAGATCGTCAGTCATGTCGATGGAGTTGTTGTCTTTTTTCGCATCAATCAGCTCCTGGCAATAACGGGCCAGCCATACATCGTGGTTGCCGAAAATCAGATGAATGTTGTCATGCGCCATGATTTCCTGCAGCAGGGGAATGGAATACTTTCCTCTGTCACAGACATCGCCGACAACCCACATCTCATCGTATTCACTGAATTCAATTAAATCGAGCATGGCGTCAAATTCCTGTTTGCAGCCATGCAGGTCACTGATAACATATGTTGACATGATTCATCCTCAAAAATCAAAAATATTTTAACACATGTTTATCTTTGCGTGTGCACCAATAAGCCGATTTGACCGGAAGTGAAGCCTGTTTTGTTGATCAGCCCTCCTGGTCTTCCTGATCATCGATCAGCTGGATCACCGCTTTGCCTTTTCCGAAGGTGACAACCGTTTTGTCATGTTCACCCAGCTCGTCCATTGAAACCATCCGGTCATCATCAATGATCAGCACATCATCGTCCTTGTCGAAGCGGAAGGTGCCTTCTCTGCATTCTTTGTTCCAGTGTTTCATAACATTGTTTTCTTCTGAATATTCATCGCTGTCAGTCTCTGCATCCTCAAGCTGCAGCACAGCGCTCTGTCCATCATTTTCAATCACAGTAGCCGTATAAGACTCGGTTGTATCCTCCGCATGGACCGAACAGCCGGCACAAAGCAGGAATACAGCGCACAATATGAGTTTCTTCATGGTGTGCTCCTTTCTACATGCATGATCATAGTAGGCCTGGCTGTATCTTCTGTGGTATGAACATGAACAATATGTGAACAATTTTCTTGCATATGCTGAAACCATTGACAACACAGGTTTAATCGATTAAACTTCAATTGAAGGTTGAATATATTAAACCAGATAATTGATATGAAAACACCGAAGATTTTTGAAAAGGAATATCACTTTCTTGAAATTCTCTGGGACTGCGAGCCGGTCAACAGCACTGATCTTGTGCGCCTTTGCAGAGAAAAACTCAGCTGGTCCAAAGCGACCACCTATACGGTCATCCGCCGTCTCAGCGAACGGGGTGCCGTGAAAAATGAAAATGCGCTTGTCACATCTCTCATCAGCAGGGAAGAGGTACAGGCTTCTGAAATCGATGAGCTTGTTGAAAAGAGATTCCGCGGCTCTCTTCCCGCATTCATCAACACTTTTGCAAGACATGAAAAACTCAGTGAGACGGATATCGAAGAGCTGGAGAAGATGATATCCGACTATCGGAAAGGAAAATAATTATGGAAGAACTGTTTCTGAAATGTCTCAATCTTTCCATCCGCGCATCATATATGATTCTTGCCGTGCTTCTGATCCGCCTGCTGTTCACAAAGGCGGAAAGAAAATACATGGTATGGCTGTGGATCATGGTCGGCATCCGTCTGATCTGTCCGTTTTCCATTTCCTCACTGCCGACGATTCTGCCTCATACGGAAGTCATTCCCACCGATATCGCATTCAGCCAGTCACCGCAGATCGCAAGCGGATTCCAGGCGGTCGATGAGCCGGTCAATCAGATTCTGGAACAGAATTTTTCACCGGCAGCCGGTCATTCGGTCAATCCCATGCGCGTGATCACTGCTTTCTGTGCAGCCGCCTGGATCGCCGGAATGATCGTCATGCTTGGCTATCTGATCATATCTTCCGCGGTTTTAAACCGGCGCATCAGACATTCGGGCAGCCCGGTACATGGAATCGTCCAAAGCAGCCGGTTTGACACACCGTTTGTATTCGGACTGTTTCATCCTGTGATCTGTCTGCCACAGTGCGAAGGGGAGAAGAAAAACCTGATCATGCGGCATGAACGGATGCATATCGAAAGGAAAGATCATATTCTGAAAACCGCAGCCTTTGTGATTCTGTCTGTTTACTGGTTCCAGCCGCTTGTCTGGCTTGCATACCGTCTGTTATCCAGAGACATTGAGATGGCATGTGATGAGGCCGTTATTCAGAAAATGAAACGCAATGACCGGGGCAGCTATGCAAAGACATTGCTGGAATTCGCCGCCGCAGGATCGGGTGTCGCGGGACCGGTCTCCTTTGGCGAAACGGATGTGAAGAAAAGAATCAGATATATTCTGAAATACAGGAAACCTTCCGTTGTTTCCGCAGTCTGTCTGCTGGTGTGCGCTGTGATTGTGTGCACAGGATGCTTCGCGGACCGCACAGATGGCGAGCAATCCGCCGTGACGCCTGAATCAGAACCGCAGGAAAGCGGAAAAGAAGATGGCAAAGCAACACCGGAAACAACCGTGAAACCGGAAGAAACAGATGAACCTGCAGAGCCTCAGCAGACACAGGAAACGGTCTTGACGGTTGAAGCATTGCTTGCCAATCCGGATGCATATCTGAATCAATATGTGCATGTGCAGGGCAATCTGCCCCAAGGCATCGCCGGATATGATGCCAGCGGCAGACCGATCACCTATCTTAACGGAGCGGCGGATCTCAATCAGGGCATCCGCTTTGTCGACTGCATACCGCAAGACGGCAACTGCCTGGTTGAGGCATACGGCACAATCGTACAGCTGGAGAATGGAGAATATGCGCTGTCGATGGAAGGCTATACGGTTTTATCACAGCACACCGCCGCAGCCGCACTCACTGTGGACGCATTGCTTGCCAATCCCGGCGCATATCTGAATCAATATGTGCATGTGCAGGGCAATCTGCCCCAAAGCATTGCCGGATTTGATGAAAGCGGCAGACCGATCGCTTATCTCAATGGCGTGACGGATATCAATCACGGCATCCGTATTGTTGACTACACACCGCAAGACGGCAATTGCCTGGTCGAGGCATATGGCACAATCATAATGCTGGAAAACGGGGAATATGCGCTGTCCATGGAAGGATATACGATTCTGCAGTAGAAAAAAAGGACTGCAGGACTGATGTGAAAGAGCATATCCATCTTTAAAGAATCCCTTCAGATTGAAATTGTTCACATGACAGACATGTTTTGCTATAATGGTTCCGTTAAAAATGAAGGGAGTATCTTAATGGGAAGAGCACATGAAGTCCGCGCTGCCTCCATGGCAAAGACCGCGGCAATCAAGTCCAAACTTTATTCAAGATTTGGAAAAGAGCTGTATATCGCAGCCAAGAGCGGTGTCCCCGATCCGGATATGAACCTCGCATTAAAGAGAAAAATCGCCGAGGCCAAATCGAACCAGGTACCTGCAGACGTCATCAAGAGAGCGATCGACAAAGCCAAGGGCGGTTCTGATGAAAGCTATGATGAAGCACGTTATGAGGGCTTCGGACCTGGCAACTGCACAGTGATTGTAGACTGTCTGACAGACAACACAAACCGTTCACTAACAAATGTCAAGACAGCGTTCAATAAGAGCCGCGGTGCCAAGATGGCAAATGCCGGCGCAGTTTCATTCAATTACGAGAATGTCGGTCTGTTCGTATTCCCGTACGAGGATGAAGAGGCGATGCTTGATGCGATGATGGAAGCTGAAGTTGATGTTCAGGATGTCAGCGTTGAAGACGGTGAGATGACTGTCAAGACAAGTTTCCAGGATTTCGGAAAGGCACAGGAAACAATCGAGAATCTGATTCCGAATGTTGAGTTTGACACATGCGAGGCAACTATGCTGCCGAATGAATATGTCGAACTGACAGATCCGGAAGACATCGAAGCTTTCCACAAGCTCATGGACATGCTCAACGAAGTTGATGATGTCAACAAGATCTACACAAACGCGAGAGTTCCGGAATAATCCGATTCACACAGACAGAGAAGGGCTGATGAAGTCCTTCTTTTCATTTTCCGAAAACAAAAAAGAACTGCCTGCCGGCAGTTCTGATTGGTTTTATTGCTGGATGAAACGTGCTCCGCTGATCTCTTTTTTCAGGATGGCATTGCGGCTTTGTTCATCCATGACTGAAGTGTAGACAAGCGCGGCGCGATGTTCCAGCTCTCTGCGCGCTTTTGGCAGCTGCACAAAGCGCGAGGCAATCCGCACATCCGTTTCTTTCATCTGTCTCAGCCATGTCCGTCCTTTGTCATTGAAGGCAAGGATCCGCAGTGTATCCAGATCGGCCGCTGCTTTCTGTTCTTCTTTTTCCAGCTGCATCATCACGCTCAGGCAGGTGCGCCTGATCCGGCCGGCTGTATATCTGTATGTGATGGCATCGCGCAGAAATCCCTGCCAGGAATCATTGGCGGCTGCACATTGTTTCAGATGCACCTCGATTCCTTCCGAAACCAGGAAGAACTGCATCAGGCGGCTGCGCTGTGAAGTGAGCAGAAGGGTGCGCAGATACGGATAATACTGTTCCCAGAAAACAGGTTTTACCTGTTCCAGCTGCTCTGCCATCGGGGTGGTTCCGTTAAGCGGCATATGCATGGAAAGTGCTTTGCGGATGGCAAGGGCGCTTGGCATCTGACTCATTTCATCATCCAGATAATCATTGGTTCTCTGGATGGCAATGGGCTGAATGGGAGTGCCCTGGATTTCTTTCAGATAGGAAACAGCGAGGATGTCATTCGGAGCCATGGCTGAGGTCAGCAGGCTGTAAGCCCTGGGATAGGAAAGACCGGTATCCATCAATTCACGCAGATGATCGGGATTGACACTTGTTTCCGCGATCTCCATGAGATTTTCGAGATTTCCGCACTCGCTTCCGAAACAGATGGAATCCACACCGGCTTTTTTCAGAATCGAAACCGCGCCATGGGCAAATACAGACGCGCTTTGGGTGGCATAGGTATAGGGCAGCTCAATGACCGCGTCAATGCCGTTTTTCACGGCGGCGGATGCCCGTTCCCATTTGTCGATGACGGCAGGCTCACCGCGCTGTACAAAATTGCCGCTCATGACGGCGATCAGCACATCACACCCGCTCAGCGCACGCGCTTTCTCAATATGATACAGATGTCCGTTATGAAGCGGATTGTATTCCGCTGTGATTCCGCATATTTTCATGATTCGTTCCCTTTTTGCCAGTTAATGATACAATAATTCCATAGACAGGAGTTAAAAATCATATGAGTATGAAACTTGCATATACGGTTTTCAGACCGGAAACCGAAGTAAAAGCGGCTCTTTTTATTATCCATGGCATGCAGGAGCACAAAGAGCGCTACACACCGTTTGCAAAATATCTGAATGAGCAGGGAATCGGCGTGGTCACCTATGACCTGCCGGGACATGGTGAAACCTCAAAGGGAGCGGACAGAGGATGGTTCGGCGATTATGACGGCTGGAACAATCTGGTTCTTTCCGCGGTTGAAATCGCCCAGCTGACAAAGAAGGAATTCCCGGATGTGCCGCTGGTATGCTTTGGCCATTCAATGGGCACAATGATCGGCAGATGCTTCCTGCAGAGATATGACAGCCTGATCGATGCAGTCATCTTCTCGGGTGCTCCGGCTTATCTGGCAGCCGCGAAGGCTGGTGTTGTGATCGCCAATACGATCAGCGCCATCAAGGGTAAAAAAGGTCATTCAAAGACTCTGGACAAACTGGCGACCGGCGGCTTCTCCAAAGCGGTTAAAAATGCGCGTACACCGCTTGACTGGCTGAGTGTCAATGAGGAGAACGTTGACCGCTATATTGCGGATCCGGACTGCGGATTCCCGTTCACATGCAGAGGCTATCATGATCTGTTTGCCGGCATGGTTCAGATGCATAATGTATCTCTGTACAGATGCACAAACCCTGATCTGCCCGTTTACTTCTTCGCAGGGGAACAGGATCCGTGCATCGGCGGAACCAAAGGATTCACCGCCAGTGTGGAAACCATCCGCAAGGCAGGCTACCATAAGATCGATACGAAACTGTATCCGGGTCTGCGTCATGAGACACTCAACGAAAAAGAAAACGCCACTGTCATGGCCGATGTCTCAGCCTGGATTTTCTCCCATATCTGATCAGACAATTATCAGAAAGCACGGGCTTTCCCGGATTCATTGCGGGGAAGCCTTTTATATTGACCGGCGAATCCGGATCTTCAGCCTGACAGATCTTTGCGGGAAACATCATCCAATGATTCAGAATCGCTCATTGTGCGCTTTTATGATGATCCATGGCCGCGGATCATCATGCAGTAAGGCAAAGAAGAAATCACACAGAAAGCATTTATTCAATGCTGACGCGGTATTTCGTTGACTTTGAAAAACGGTTTGCTATAATTTATAAGCGTTAACGAGCGAGGAGACTGTCGTGAAGTGGACAAGATCAGAACTGCTGCGTCAATCGCAGAAGGTTACATTCGATGAAGAAGTTGAGATCGATGCGTCTGTGTTTGATGGCAACAGCCGGATTAACTCGGTAAAGGATGTCCGCGTCGACGGCACCGGCTGGCTGGATGATTCAGCCGACTGTTTCTATGCCGAGCTTCATGTCACGGGCATCATGTTATGTCCGGACGCGATCACCGGCGAGGAAATTGAAGTGCCGTTTGAGACAGACAGCGATGAAGTCTATGTCTTCGAAGATACCGATGAAGACGGTGCGCGCATCGTTAAGGACGAAGTCATCGAGCTTCTTCCGGCAGTGATTGATGATATCCTGCTGGAGGTTCCGCTTCAGGTGACGGAGGCAGCTGAGGGAGAATATCCGGAAGGCAACGGCTGGAAGATTTACAGTGAAGCCGAATATCAGGAATTGCTCAAGGAAAAGGTTGACCCGCGGCTGCAGATTCTGAAAGATTTCGATAGTAAACGGTAGGAGGTGCAAGACATGGCAGTACAGCAGAGAAGAAATTCCAAGACAAGAAGAGATAAGAGAAGAACGCATTACAAGCTGGTTGCTCCGACACTGGTAAAGTGCCCGGTATGCGGTGAGATGAAGCGTCCTCATCACGCTTGTCCAAACTGCGGCAACGTTGGACCGGTTAAGGAAGATAAGTAAACCGAAGGATTTTGAAAAGAATGGAAGAAGAAATTCTTCCTTTTTTTATTTTCAGACGGCCTGAAACAGGCCTGAAAAAATAATGCATGATTGATGAATTTCGTATTGAATAACCAAACGTATTATGTATAATAATTGTGGTTTCGGAATTGCAAAATTTTTGGTTAGTAAAACTAAACAAGGAGGGCTGGAATGTTCGATCTCGGAGCACGGATCAAAGCGCTCAGAATGAAGAAGGGTCTCAC
Organism: uncultured Erysipelotrichaceae bacterium; assembly: GCA_902761625.1. Lineage (GTDB taxonomy): Bacteria > Bacillota_I > Bacilli_A > Erysipelotrichales > Erysipelotrichaceae > Bulleidia. The sequence continues at coordinate 815 of CACWLH010000044.1, read as the reverse complement.
CCTGGAAGAGCTTGGATCCAGAACGGAACTCACCAAGGGATTTCTCTCCCAGCTGGAAAGAAATCTCACATCTCCGTCACTTGCGACACTTGAGGATATCGTTGAGGTGCTCGGTGTCACCATGTCCGGTTTCTTCGCCGATGACGAGGAACAGATCGTCTTTACGAAAGAGGACGCATTCATCGATGAACGTGATGACAGAACCCTTCACTGGATTATTCCGAATGCACAGAAAAACAAAATGGAACCGCTGATTCTGGAACTTGAACCCGGTCAGTATTCACAGGAAATCGAACCCCATGAAGGGGAGGAGTTCGGTTATGTGCTTGCCGGCAAGGTTCAGCTGATCCGCAGTTCCGACTCGCGAAAGATTATCGTGAAGAAGGGCGAAAGTTTCTACTTCAAGGGCAATTACACGCATTCACTGTTCAACAACGGCCAGAGTACCGCAAGGGTATTATGGATCAGCACACCGCCGATTTTCTGATATGAGGGAGAGAGAAAATGAAAAAACTGATTGAAGTGAAAAACGTCGTCAAAACATTTGATAACCAGGTCGTTCTGAAAGGAATTTCCCTGGACATTTATGAGAATGAGTTTGTGACTCTGCTCGGACCCTCCGGCTGCGGAAAAACCACACTGCTGAGAATCATCGCAGGTTTTCTGGATCCCACCGAAGGTCATGTCATGATGGACGGCGAAGATATCGCTGCCATTCCCGCATACAAAAGAGATGTCAACACGGTTTTCCAGCACTACGCATTGTTTCCGCATCTTGATGTGTACAACAATATCGCCTTCGGTCTGAAAATCAA
>CACWLH010000043.1 GCA_902761625.1 uncultured Erysipelotrichaceae bacterium | reverse complement strand
GTGATATCGGGTTGAACAGGCTCTGTACTGTTTCAGCTGGATATTAACCGTATCAGTATTCAGACGGAAGTCTTTGGCACCGCAGGTGCCTTGGAAGCCTCGTCTATAGTGCATGGCACTTAGGCGGGGAGAGTTCACTGCGATGGCATACTTCCCGGATGACATTGTTATATTGCTCAAATTCATAACCCGCATAATCTTCTGGGAATTCCCAGAGCTCACGATTTCGGACTCTGGTTCTCATGTGGGTTGCGCAGAAAATGAATGCGTCCGGATATTTTCTGCGGATGGTTCTGAGCATATGATCATAGGCTTCTTCAAATGATTCTTCATCTGGATCATCCGTGCAGTCTTTCATGCGCACTTTGACGCCATATCCGAAATCATTGAAACCGATATAGATCAGAATGATATCCGGATCATGCTGTTCAGTGGAAAGCTCTGCCAGTCTTCCGTCGCTTTCCGCCGCCGGAAAAACCAATCCGCTGACTCTGGAGCCGAAATAGGAATTGTTGACACAAAGCTTTGCGTCCATGGCATGGATCACTTTTGCCCACCATGTATCTTCAATGCTTTTTAAACCGTTGACCTTCTGAAACTCACGATCATAATACACTGCATAATCTTCGGGATTGCATCCCTCGTATGTGCTGATTGAATCTCCGATGATTGTCACATATTTCATCTGTATGCCCTCTGCTCATATTATATCTGGTTCTTTGAACTGCCGGGGATTCAGGATATCGCCTGCATGCCGGTTCACATCGCCAAAAAAAGGAATCCGCAAATTGATTGCGGATTCCCTGATCGTCAGCTGTTATCTTTTCAGGATATTACCTGGAAATGATAATCATCATTCGACTACAAGTCTGTAAATGAATGTGACGCCGTGGCCTCTTGTGCAGAGATCGAACGGACTGAATGGCGTTTCACTTGTTCCGGTGGTGATATTCTTCTCCAATGCCCACAGAACCGGCTCGTAGAAATACTTACCCTTTCTGACATCGGTGAACGGCATATCTCCGGTCACTTCAGGCTTGCCTGCATATCTGTACAGGAATGTTACGATCTGTGCTCTTGTGACAGTATCATTCGGCGAGAAGGTGGTCGCTGTTGTACCGGTTGTGGCATCGTTCTGCAATGCCCACAGGACTGCGTTGTAATACTCATCGCTTTCTTTGACATTTGTTTCCTCCGCCAACCTTCTAATCGTCTCCGCTTGTAACAGATGATATTTTCAACTTTATAAATTTTTAGTTTGTTAAAAAGGATGGTTTCATGCATTATTTTCTGCACGCATGGCCATGCATGCAGAAGACAAGTCAGGAAACATCCTTCCGAAATATAAAAAAAACATCTGTCATGGCTGAAATTCATCGTGACAGACAGTTTGTTGTTTTCAGAGTCTTTCCTTCTTTTCGATATCGAGGAAATATTTGTATGTGTCAACGGTCAGCTCACCGCAGGCAGCCTCATCGCAGGCGATGATGGCGCCGTTGTGCAGCTGAAGCGCTGAACATGTCCACTTCTGGGAAACACCGCCTTCAACGGTTGCCGCAAGAGCTCTTGCCTTGTTGTGGCCGGAGATCAAAACGAGAACCTCTTTGGAATCGGTGACAGTTCCGATACCGACGGACAGCGCCTGGGCGGGAACTTTTTCCGGATCGTTTCCGAAGAAACGGGAATTGACAATTCTTGTATCGGTTGTCAGATCTCTGACACCGGTTCTGGAGGAAAGGGATGTGTACGGCTCATTGAATGCGAGGTGGCCGTCAACACCGATACCGCCCATGAACAGATCAATGCCGCCATAGGAAGCGATCTTTTCTTCATATCTTGCGCATTCACCTTCGGGATCATCGGTCATGCCGTTGAGAATGTTGATATTCTCAGGCTTCATGTCAACCAGATGATCGAAGAAGTTGTCATGCATGAAGTACCAGTAGCTCTGGTCATGGGATCTCGGCAGGCCGAGATATTCATCCATATTGAATGTGACAACATTGGCGAAGGAGACTTCCCCTGCCTTGTTCATTCTGACCAGTTCCTTGTAGACACCGATCGGTGAGGAGCCGGTGGGCAGACCGAGTACAAACGGTCTGTCTTCCTTGTGCGCGTTGATCTTCGCAGCGATATAATCCGCTGCCCATTTGCTCATCTTTTCATAGTTATCCTGAATTACGACTCTCATTGTTCATTCCTCCGGTCTTTTATGCAATGTGGCCTTTCGCCTTGATGACTTCAATCACGGAATCAACCAGCTTTTCACAGATCTCATCGCTTTCTGCTTCAACCATGACTCTGATCACCGGTTCTGTTCCGCTTTCTCTGACAAGAATTCTGCCGGTATCACCGAGTTCTTCGGCAACTTTTGAAACCGCCGCCTGCACATCGGGATCATTCTGTGCTTCCGGCTTGGACTTGACTCTGACATTCTTGAGCACCTGCGGATAGAAGACAACCGGTGCAGCCAGTTCGCTCATCGGCTTTTCCTTGGCCAGAAGAACTTCCATCATCTTCAAGGAAGTCAGGATACCGTCGCCGGTGGTCGCATACTTTGTGAAGATGATATGTCCGCTCTGTTCGCCGCCGATTCTGTGTCCGTTGGTGACCATGTTCTCATAGACATATTTGTCACCGACCTTGGTCTTCTCATAATCGATGCCGACCTTGTCGAGCGCTTTATATAATCCGAAGTTGGACATGACTGTTGTAACGATAGTGTTGTTTAACAGCTTGCCTCTTTCCTTCATATAAAGACCATAGATGTAAAGGATATGATCGCCGGTGATGACATTGCCTTTTTCATCAACACATAAGCATCTGTCCGCATCGCCGTCATATGCAAAACCGACATCCAGATTGTTTTCAACAACAAACTTCTGCAGATGCTCAATGTGTGTGGAGCCGCAGTCTGTGTTGATATTGTATCCGTCCGGATTGTTGTTCATGACATATGTCTTTGCGCCAAGTGCATCGAACACACTCTTGGCAATGGCCCACGCAGCGCCATTGGCAACGTCGAGACCGACTCTCTTGCCTTTGAAGCTGTATTTGGACATGGAGATGAGATAGCCGATGTATCTGTTTCTGCCTTCAGCATAATCGACGGTTCTGCCGATTTCATCTCTGAGCGCCACCGGAACTTCCACCTTGCCGTCGAGATATTCTTCAACTTTGAGAATGGTTTCCTCATCCATTTTCTCACCATGATCATTGACCAGCTTGATGCCGTTGTCATAGTAAGGATTATGAGATGCGGAAATCATGATACCGCAGTCGAAATCTTCTGTTCTTGCAATATAAGATACAGAAGGCGTTGTTGTTACATGCATGATATATGCATCCGCGCCTGAAGCTGTCAGGCCTGCGCACAATGCATATTCAAACATATAGGAAGATCTTCTTGTATCTTTTCCGATGACAATTTTTGCCTTTTTATCGAGTCTTTTTCCGTAGTACCAGCCCAGGTATCTTCCAATCTTGACCGCATGGTCATAGGTCAGATTGACATTGGCCTCGCCGCGGAATCCATCTGTTCCAAAATATTTACCCATAAGTTAAACCTTCTTTCCAATACTTCATTCATATCATACTAAAAACCACTATGACTGATATAGTGTTTATTTATAAATGATATGAACCCAATGATGAGAGAAACCTCTGTTACAGTTTTCATTCTGCTTTTTAAGTATCTCTCTGTCGACCCATTCAGCCGCGGCAGCATCCGCCGAATCTTTCGATCACTGCCGTCCCTCGTCACCAATTCTTTGGCCAGGCGCTAATAACCTCTTTCTCTCCTTTCAAACAGAGTGCTATTTTATGAAAATCAATACGGACAGCCATTCATGTGAAAGAATAACTGTCCGATATATTTTACTATAAAACCAATGCCATGGGGCAGAAACATCCATCCCAGTGTGCACAATTTGCCCTGCAGATACGCTTTGAACCGGCATTTTCTGCATGCATGTATGTTCATGCATGGCCTGAGGGCGTAAACGCTATACAAAAGGATACCTTTTTACATAAAAAGCAGCTGTATACACCGTATATAACGGCATATTCAGCCATTTTTCCTTCTTATGAAAAATCATCCGGAATGAGCCATTACGCACTCATGTTCTGTCCGATATACCATAACAGCAGCAGATGACATACATAGAAAACATAGAAGAACCATTTCATCGATCTGCCCTTCTGTCCGTTATACATCAAGATGAATCCGAGTGATGCAATCATCATCCATTGATATTGTTCCATGAACGGATTTTTTCCGGTGGTGCCCGGACGGAAGGAATTGATTATTGTAAAGAAGCCATATTGAATGATTCTGTTCATCCTGTCCGGATTATCCGCCATGGCAATGATCGGTTCTGTCAGTTTCGTGGTCAGATTGGTCAATGATAATAATGCAAAGACAGCGCAGAAAAGACTCACTCCCAGAGCCAGTTTCTTTTTATCGTTTTTTGTCAGATACACAATGATCCCGAAAATGATAAACGGTATGCCGCCTTCACAGAAGGCAATACTTCCGCACAAAGCCGGATATAACCTGCGGATCAATATATCCTGATGGCGCATATACATCCAGCCGAACATCACACAGGTGAATATCTGCCAGAGAATATATATCAGCCAGTATTTCAGATATTGCTTTTCCCCGCTGCGGATATGTTTGATCATGATCAGATTGACTGCGATCGCCAATAATGTACGGAAAATATTGGCATTGATGGTGAAAGCTGACTGAATCACAGCCATGATCAGACTGCCGATATAAAGTCTTAAGAGATATTTCTTTTCCGAAGATGTATGATCAATTCCTTCACACAGACAGAAGATATAAATCGGCGCCGCAATTCTTCCGATCCATCGCATCTGTACAGGCATATCCGGAATATAGGCCCCGATATGATCGATCACCATGCATATGAGCGCAAATATTTTCAGACTGAATATCGTCATTTTCTCATTTTCCTTCTGTCCAATCGTATCACATATACCTGTGCAGGATTCATCCTGCCTCATGCACGCTCATGATATTCTTCAATGAAAGAATCACCCTCATGACATTCATGAAAACTCAGATTATTCCTCCAGCGCATGAATGCTTCTGAGCTTTTGGATAATCTTATCCACATCCTGGGCGATCACTTCCTCACTGGCATTGAATTCCTTTAACATGTCAGCGATGATCTGTTCCCTTGTTGTTTCTTTCTTCAGGCTTTCAATGATATATGCCCCTGTGGCATTGGACTGGACAAGACCGGAAAACAGCTTTGTGTCAGTGGATACCATGATATGTTTGTCTTCAGACTGATAAGTGATAAATTCTTTCTTTAATTTCATATACTCCTCCCCAATACGTATGTATTTTACCAAAACATTGTCCCTTTCACACGGAAACCCGGATGTGTCATTCAGTTGATTGAATCAAACACATGCGCCTCCACTCTGCACAAAGTGCGCATATCCGGATGTTTCGCGTTTAAATATCTGAACTTTCTGAAAAGAATGACAAAGATGAAATCAATGCCATTTATCTTGGATGGATTTGAATGATTCAGAAGAGAAAAAACAGTGAATATAGCTGATGAATTGCATTTGTTTCTTTGTATCGCACATTGGTTCCTGCGCGGCTCAGAACTTTTGAGCTGTATGTCAGTGCAATGGTTTTTCAGCGGCTGCTGTAAATAATCGTAAAAACCAGGCTATGTTAAACACAGCCCGGTCATTTCATGAAAGTTTATAATACTTTTCTTATGAATTTTCTTCTTTTCTCAATTTGTTTGCCTTGCGGAATGTTTTTAATTCTCTTAAAGCCGGAGAATCTTTGCCAAAGGTCTTCACAGCCAGTCTGTGAATCCATGTCAACGGCAGAAGATATGGATACTTTTTCAAAGACGGATAGATGATCCGCATGGTTTTCAAAGGCGGGAAGGCTCTCATCATTACATAGCGGGAAGCGGATGAAGCGCCTTTATTCTCATTGTCCATGATATCCAGACGGTTGCGGATCCGGTTGAGCATGTTTCCGTATACACCGGAAGAGAAAATGTAAATCTCCATTCCTTCCAGATCTTCTGTCATCTTTCTGCCATTGAACCACACATCGACCAGCGCTTCCGCCTGTCTGCAGAAATCATCCATATCCGCCGCTGCCAGTGTTTTATATACATATTCTTTGTCAAGATCATATTTCTGATTGAAGACAAGGATATCAATGAATTGTCTGATTCCTGTTCCGGAGCCGTTGAAATGTTTGGCTAAATGGAGAATCAGGAAGATATAGGTATCTTCCGGTGAGAAACGATATACATGCGGCTGTTCAGTACGGAGGGCATGTTTCCAGGGATCCTCAATCAATGCTATTTTTTCATCAGCCGCATGGAAGCGTTCCCTGCCTTCTTCACTGAACAATGCCACATGCATTTCAACATCCATGAAAGGCGGTTTGTCATAGACATCATGGTTGGTCGAATCATACATTTTGGTATGATAGCCAAGCGATTCCATGACTTCCTTGACACGGGCCTGATCTTCCTTGCGGATCAGAATATCCAGGTCCGCCATTTCCCGGTAATCCGTATGCGGATACATTTCTTTCAGGAAACAGCCTTTCAGAGGCAGACAGTCAATCTCATTCTTCTGCAATGTTTCAATGATTGAACTTCTTTCGCTCAGCTGAATCTGTGACTGGGCTGAAGAGACTGTCACCTGTTTGCGCCATTCCGCATACAATGTATCATCCGGTTTTGTTTCAAGCCGGTCAATGGCATAAAAACACATGTTTAAAATATGATGTTTCTTTGCAAGTGCATAAACATCCTCAAATGAAATATCATCCGGTTTTTCTTCCGGTCTGGTTTCACTAAACAATGCTTTGATCAATGAAACAATGTATTTCCCGGTATTGATCTGGTCCATGTTTACCTTTCATCTGTCTGTTCAATGAGCTTTCCGTTTTCCAGATGAATGTGATGATCACATACATCCAGAGCCGCTTTCCTGTGAGTGACAATCAGTATTGTTTTATCAGAGAGTTCATGAATATGGTTTAATACACTTCTTTCCGTCTCCTCATCCAGAGCACTGGTTGCCTCATCCAGAAGAATGACATCCGCATCTGAATAGATTGCCCTGGCAATGGCAAGTCTTTGAAGCTGGCCTTCGGAAAGTCCCTTTCCGTCTTTGATGAATGTGTTTTCCTTTTCAGGCAGTTCATTCACAAAGAGATCCGCACAGGCTGTATGCAATGCATTTCTGAGTTTCACATCATCTCTTTCATGATTGAAACATACATTCTCAGCGATTGTGCCGGTGAATAACATGTTCTCCTGGGGAACATAGGCAAACAGCAGACTGGAATTATCCTCAGCATTGACTGAACCTTGATCAGTTTCAATCAATACATTTCCTTTCTGCGGTTTATACACACCCATTGTAAGCAGGAACATGCCCCAAGTTTTCCCGGGTAAGTAAAAGAAGCTGATTCTGGCAGTGCTCTAAAGTGCTGCGGGATTCAGCTTTTCATATTGTCATGAATAACGATATTCTGAAAACAGAAAGGATCAGAAAAAAGAAAAGATGGTTTTCTCCTATTCTTGCCCCCAAGGATATGTGAAACCATCTCTTCGTTCTGAACAATCTCACCATGATTATTGTTCTTACCATAATGATAGCGAATATCACGCAGACTTACTAAAACAATCTGATCAATCCTATCGATCCTCTGTCCATTGCCTGTCCCTGCTGTAAGGAAACAGGAATGGATATTACCATCGCAAAATCAAAAATCAGAACTGTCTGGAAAAACTGGATCTGAAAATCCGCAGAGTCATCTGCCGTAATCCTGAATGCCGATGTACTCATGCTTTACTGCCAGGTGCGATTGTCCCTCATTCTCAGATTTCTATGATTGAAACTGTGAATATCATTAACGCAAAGTCTGTACAGGATAAGGAAGCCGTTATGCTCTCCAGTCCTCTGATCGATTATAACGATATTCTGGCAACACTCAGGAATTTCAAAAAGAAATGGCGCAAGCGCTTAGCTGAGATTGAAGCTTCTTTGGGGGATGAGAGCTTCTTCGAAAAATGCATTTCTTCTTTCAATACTCATTTTATGCAGATGCCCGAAACTATCTGCGGCAGCTATAGCTGCCACCACACGGTCCGGCTTTCTCTGCCAACCTATATGTGCATTGATGAATCATATTCTTTCAAATCGGAGGACTCTAGCTATGTCTGTATGTTTGTTGACTTTGAAACCGGCGAGCCCATTGATATTCTCCCTTCCAGAAGAAAGGAAGTGCTTCTTGAATATTTCCGCAAGATCCCTCTGGAAGAAAGACGCAATGTCCGCATTGTCGGTATTGATATGTGGAATACTTACAGGTCTGTTGTAAAAGAGCTCTTCCCTAGAGTCCTGCTCTCCGCTGATCATTTTGAATTCTATAATCTTCTGATCAACTGGTCACAGGAAATCATCAACTCGTTTACAATGGTCGAAGCGTACACGTAACAGAATCCTTTATTGCCTCAATAAGAAGGATACTTACAAGCTTTAAGAAAACAAACCAGTGGCTTGGGAAGAAGAAGCGCGATGATGCTTTTTCTGACCAAAGCTGCTGGTTTGTTTTTCTTAAAATCAGGCCTCAAATCCACACAATGTTTAAAGCCCACCCACACTACTGTTTATTGAAATCAACACACTGTGTATAGGTCAACCAACATAGTGTTTAATGCCTATCCACAGTATTTTTTAAAAACCCCTATTTCTTGATCCAGCTTTTCTTAGAGCTTCATCGATGGCTGATCCCGTCCAGTTTTATAGCACCAAGAAAAACAGAAGCTGCCTTCACGGCTGGCAGACCTTTCAAATGCGGAAAAAAAACAAAAGTTCTGCGCCTTATCCGTCAAAGAGAAAGAGCTCTGGTAAAGACAGGCGATATCATCATGGAAATCAATTCGCTGTTCGGTGTGGCAGACAGCACATCATACCGATGGCTGAAAGAGTATCGCAATACATATCAGAAGGAAAACGAGTGACCGCCGGGTTTGGCATCACTCGTTTCTTCTTATAAAAATTACTGTCAAAATCCAATACTGATAATTGGAATTTTCTTTGAAATAAATTGGAATTTCACTTTGAAATTACTTGGATTTCTATTTTACATTTTCTTGGATTTTTGGTTTGTTATATACACTTTGAAACGTATCTGTGCAGGTTAGTCCGTTATATACGAAATAGACCATTCGTCATTTGAACGTGATGGTCTGATCATGATGTACAAATATTTGCTTATTCTATCATTTGCATCTTTTGTAATAGCAGATCAGGCGTTTTCCTTGCTGATGGCATGCAATACAATCCTGGCAAGCACAAGGAAGCCGATCACAAAACCGAAGAGAATCAGCCATGTGCTGAGCATATGGCTCTGGGTGAATTCGAAGAAAGCTTCCGCCTCATGCGGAATCATGACACCTTCCTGCTGAAGTTTGAGTTCCAGGTCATTCAGATTCGCGGTGGTTCCGTAACCTTCCATGCTCCAGCGGCAGATCGCAAACCATGAAACCATTTCCGTCGGTCCTTCCAGTTTGAAGATCAGCCCGGAGAAAAGGATCTGGGGCATTAACAGAAGCGGCGCAACGGTCATGGCACGGTCGGCATTTGTAAACAGAGATGAAACAAACAGACCCATCGCAGTTGCCGAGAGTGCGCTCAGGAAGGTTGTGATGAGGAATTCCAGATATGGATGGATCATCAATCCTTCTTTGGGCATTCCCACGGTAAATGCGAATACCGTTACAATCAGTACAGACTGAATCAGACACAGCAGTCCGAGAACAATGATTTTGGAGATGATATATGCGTTGAGTGACAGACCGGTCATGTATTCGCGTTTGAGGATTGCCCGCTCTTTGCACACTTCCTGGATGGCATTGAGCATGCCCACCCAGAAGGCTGAGCAGGAAAGGGCAAACAGCAGGCCTTTCGTCATTTCATATTGGTCAAATTGCTTTCCGTCTGACACCAATGCAATGAGCAATGCCAGCAAAGGCGCCTGGGCAAGCAGAAGGAAAAGTCTCTGGCGGTCATTGACTACCAGCTTGATATATCTGGCGCACAGAATCGGCAGCTGGAAACGGTTTTTGGTTCTGGCCTTCACGGTTTTCAGACCGGAGCTTCTGGGCACCCGTTTCTGTTTCACGGACTGATTATATTTTTCTTTCCACTCTTTGGCATGATCGGTGATCAGACTGTAAACATCCACGATATCGGATACACCGAAGAAGCGCAGCGCATCCTCATAAGAGCCGAAATAACAGAGATTGCCGCCTTTGCCCATGAACACAATTTTGTCGCACATCTGCAGCTGAAGTGTGCTGTGTGTGACCAGAATGATCGTTTTGCCATTGTCGGCCATCTCACGCAAAGAGGTCATCAGACTGCGTTCGGTTCCGGGATCCAGACCGCTGGCCGGCTCATCCAGAAACAGAAGATTCGGATCGGAAAGCAGTTCCACGGCAATGCTTGCACGTTTTTTCTGTCCGCCGGAAAGATTGCGGATATAGCTGTCTGACTTTTCACTCAGATCAACCAGGTCAATTGCTCTGGCAATTGCCGTCTCTCTTTCATGCGTCGATGTATCTTTGGGCAGACGCAGTTTTGCGGTATAGCTGAGCATGTCATAAAGAGTCAGATTGTCATAGACAATATCTGACTGGGGCACATAGCCGATCGCTTTTTTCAAAGTATCAAAGTTCTTATAAAGATTGACACCGTTGATATAGACCTCACCTGATTCCGGAGGAAGATATCCGCACATGCAGTTGAGAATTGTCGATTTGCCCGCGCCGGAGCCTCCGATGATCGCCACCAGCTCACCCGGTTTGATGTTCAGACTGATATCATTGCCGGTGACCTGCTTATTTCTGCCTTTGCCGCGGGTGATCACGACATTTCTGGTATCAACCGAAATACCATTGCGGTATGTGCAGTAATACATAACGGAGGATGTGAAGATCATCTTGGAGTTGGTGATGACAATCACATCTTTTTCATGAAGCTGCACTTTGCCGGAAATCTGGCGGTTGTTGACAATGACGCCATTGGTGCTGCCGTTATCAGTCAGATAAAACTTTCCGTTTTCACGGGTGATTCTGGCATGCACATTGGACACGCTGATATGAGACAGAACGACATCGCATGTTTTGGCACGGCCGATGGTGATTTCACTGATACCGCGCATATTCACCGTATTCCATCTGCTGGCGGAATTGGCTGCCGTAAACACAAACAATACGCCGTCTGAAATGGTTTCAATGCCGTCATCAATGCGGATGAAATCACCGTCGTTCAATACTTTTGATTCAACTGTTGCGTTGTTGTAAATCAGACCGTTTCCGCTCGGTCTTTCTCCGAAGACGGATCTGTCCTCAATGCTCCACTGCCTGTTTCTGAAAAAGAAACGGCCATGCTCGCGTGAAACCAGCGGCGAAAACAGTTCGATATCATTCGTATTGCTTCGGCCGAAGGTTACCGCGTTCTTTCTGAAACGGTTCAGCTGGATTGTTTTCGGAGGCTGATTGCCGTCAAAAACAGTGACCAGCAGATCGTCTGACTGATCGGAGGTGAAATGCGGATTGATCAGTCTTCGTGTTTTATTGTATTCATCCATAGTCATACAGATCTTTTTCTATGATTGAGGTTTTACTCGATGATCAGATTGGCGAAGCCGTACGTTGTCCAGTATCCGCTGGTGGTGATCTTCACCTGTGAAACACCGGTCACATCGATGGAATAATGCTGGGGCAGATCTCCCGCATGTGCTTCGATCACTTTTCCGGTTACACCGTCCAGAGTGAACTGAATCGTGGCATCTTTCATTTCCGTCTGATCGACATGGCCGAAATCGAATTCAATGGTGCTGTATTTGCCTTCCAGATTGAACAGCGCATAGCCTTCACGTGCAAGCGTGAATCCGTTCACGTAGTTATCGCCGCCCATCTTGATCAGATCCGACTTCTCATAGCCGGCTGTCTCATACGGAGGGCAGACAGACAGCAGCAGGGATTTGCCTTCGGTCGGATCATAATCTGTATCATCGGAGCCTGAGCTGCCGGAAAGGCTGGCATTGACGAAACCGGTTGCGACCCAGTATCCGTTGAGGGCGATCTTCATCTGTGAGATTCCCTTCACGTCCAATGACATGTGTCTTGGCAGATCTTCCGGATCCACTTCAATCACTTCGCCATTGACGCCATCCAGTGAAATCTGAATGATGGCGGTGGACATTTCGGTGCCGTCGACATGACCGATATCAAAGTCAAATGTGCTGTATTTCTTGTCAAGATTGAACAGCGCATAGCCATCGCGGCTCAGCGTAAATCCATTCATATATGTCGTGCCTGCCATTTTCAGATTTTCAACGGATTCAAATCCGCTGCTTTCATAAGGCGGGCACGCCTGCATGATCAGTTTCGGTGTACTGTTGCCGAGCAATGCCTTCTGATCCAGAAGCTTCTGATTTTTCGGGAATACCTTCAGAGCATCATCCAGAACGGACGCAGCCGCTGCCAATGCGCCGGAATCCATGGAAGTCTGTGCCTGTTTGACAACATCACTGACATAAGTATCTTCATATCTGCTCATCTGTGCACTCAGTTCAGTATCTGCACCGATGGTGTTTTCGGCTTCTTTGAGCACATTCACAGCTCCGGCATAATCGTTATCCGCAGCCAGTCTGGCAGCTTCATCCAGCGCATCCTTCTTGATCTGGGTGCCCTGTGACTTCACATATTCCTTTTCCCTGGCCGCAAGAGAATCCGATTTCGGATATTGTTTCAATGCATTGCGGACGGTTTCAAGCGCCTTTGCATAATCATTGCCCAAGGCATAAGCATCCGCCTCATCGGCTGCCGCTTTGATTTTTTCCTGATCCTCAGCAGAATAAGCCGCATCACCTACGAGTGTGCTCGGGTCTGTTTCCGTGATCAGCTGGCTGGAATTGGAAGCTCCGCCGGCAATACTGATCACTGCGAAGATACCGCCGCCGACCACGACAAATAACAGTGCGATCAAAGTGATGATCAGTGGTGCCTTTGATTTTTTCTTCTTGCCGAATGTCTGCACATTCTTCTTGCTGGAATTCTGTTTCGCAGCCTTTTTCTCACTCTTCGGCGCCCTGCGCACGGAAGTGGTTTTGTCCGGATCCGCATTCTTCGGTCTCTTTCTGACTGAAACGGTCGCATCATTGGCTGCCGGATTGATCTGATAAGTTCCGTTGCCCACCTCAATCAATGCCTTTTTCATTGCCGTGGCAGACTGGAAACGGACGGAAGGATCATATGCGCATGCCTTGAGAATCAGATCCGCCATGGCTGCGGATGCGTTGGAAGGAGCCGGAAGCGGTTCTCCATCGAGTCTGCGGCGCATTGCGGCAACTCTTTCATTGGGATTGAGCAATTGTTTTTCACTTGTGATGAAAGGCATGCGGTTGTTATTGCATAAACGATAAAGCACCAGACCGAGCGCATAGATATCAACGGTTTTGTCATAATCCCTGCCCTGCTCGATTTCCGGAGCCATATAGTTGTATGTGCCCTTCTGGGACAGACCGGATGTCACATTTTCCAGTTTTCTGGCAATGCCAAAATCGCCCAGCTTGAAATCGCCGAACTGATTGACGAAGATATTTTCCGGTTTGATGTCACGATGAATGACATTGCGTTTTTCACACAGTTCCAGCGCCGTGCACATATCGATGCCAAGATTGATCACATCATATTCACTCATTGAGCGGTCGGTAATATAGCTGACAAACGGAGTCAGCAGTTCCATACGGATATAGATATCCCAGCCGATGGTGTCTTTCTTCTCAACAACCTTATAATCCTCAACACTGACAATGTTCTGGGTGCCTTTGAATGATTCCATCAGACTGATTTCACGGATGAAATCATCCACAACCCCATGGAGATATGTTGTTGTCTCATCCACGGTCAAACCTTCCGAACGCAGTGAATCCACTTCCGATTCACTCTGCGGAATGGATATGACTTTGATTGCCGCATGTGTTTCCAGATCATGATCGGTTCTGACTGCCTCATAAACAACCCCGAATGATCCTCTGCCCAGCTGTCTGACCACTTTCCATTCAGGCCATACATTCTTTAAAAGATCCTCAAACATGTACTTTCCCCCTTATCCGAACAGTCCGTGCAGGAAGCCTTTCTTTTTTGCTTCAACTCTGCACACTATGATTGTTGTATTGTCTTCACCGCCCTGCTTCATCGCTTCTTCCATCAATTGATCAACGATCGTTTCAAACGGTGCATGTTTCAGAATTTCCGTGATTCTTTCGGTTTTCACCATATCTGTCAGGCCGTCTGAACAGATGAGATACAGATCTGTGTCATGGTATTCCCCGACCGCCTCATATGGTTCAATCATCATCTCTTTTTCAGGTATACCGAGATTCTGCGAAAGCGGCGGCTTGGCGCCCGGTATGCCGATTGCGTAATGGTCTTCCGAAATCTGTTCCAGCTCCCCGTCCGCAAACAGAAAGACTTTGGAATCTCCGATATTGCAAAGCGTCACGGACTTTGCGCCGAATGCCAGCATGGCAGCGGTGGTGCCCATGGCACGGATACCGTTTTCCTTTGCAAAAGCGCAGATTTTCCGGTTGGCTTTCTGACATAGTGAGAGCAGCGAGACAACCGCATTATCCCCGATTCTGAACTCTTTTGCGGTTTCAGCCGCAATCAATGATGCCGTTTCTCCGCGCTCTTCTCCGCCCATGCCGTCAAATACACCAACTAACGGCCAGTGCTCTGTATCAAGCACGCCTGATGAAGAATGATCATTCGGCTTGTCCGGGCTCAGAATCTCACCATTGACCAGGTAATTATCCTGATTGGTTTTCCGCACCTTTCCGATATGTGTGAAATATGAATAACGGATCAGGTAATTCATTTTCTTCCCTTTCTCATGTTTACTTTTCCAAAACACAAACAGCAAGCCAGCACCGGATCATTCGACATGAACTGAAAAGGTTGCGATTTCGGATTCATTAACAGTTAATTTAAAACCTTCTCCGCCCGTCTTCTGGTTATGGACAAACAGATACCCGACAGACATGTCATCATATTCTCTCGGCGGAAACACGATACTATATGGCAAATACTCATAGCCTGGCTCATGATTGTAGGTAAATTTTTGTTCCCCTATTTCCATGCCTCTGATAAAGATCGGAATAATATCGACGAAGTCCACTGATACCGAGTATCGTTCCGGATCAATTTTGATACCTGTCCATTCTTCCCGTTTCGCCGCCTGAATGATCTCATCACACACATACAGTTGCAATTGTTCAGCGTTAAAGAAAATTGACGTCACCCATTGTTCATCACCGATCTGCAGCCAGAGAGCATTATCGATGCACCGGATACTGTAAATCGGAAATGATTTTTGCGCGTCAATGGTACGGACCTGTTCTGCTTCTTCAGAAGGTTCTGCATAAACCGGTGTGTCTTTGGCCCAATTCACGAATTCTCCGATCGCATTTGTGAACATCGGAAGTACGCCTGTCGCTGAGGACTCCCGTCCGTTCTGATTGGACTGCTGCGTATTTTCGTTTTTGCCTGTATCGGATTCAGCCGAATCTTTGGCGCTCAGGGAGTTTTCATCGCTTCCGGAATTCTCCGATACCGGTTTTACAACATTCATATCAAAGGAAGCGCCGCATCCGCCAAGAAACAAAGCAGCACTCATCATCATTGTGATCAGCTTTATCTTTTTCATAACATCCCCCAAAATGTTTTCATGATCTGCCCGAACAGATCATCGCTTCATTCACATCTGTACTTCACATATACAGTGAAGAAATACAATACGAGATCCCTGTCATCCATCCCGACAGTCACATCCACTGTGCTGTCCATGTCCATCTGCAAAAATGATCAGACCTCAGTCTGTTCATCTGACACGAACTGAAAAGGTTATGCTTTTGGATTCATTGACAGTATATTCAAACTTTTCTCTGCCCGGCTGCTGGTTTTTGACAAACAGATACCCGACAGCCATGCCGTCATACTCTTCCGGCGGAAAAACGATACTATATGGCATATACCTGTCGCCGACCTCAAGAATGTAGGAAAAATTCTGTTTATCTATTTCAATATCCTTGATAAAGATCGGAATAATATCGACGAAGTCCAATGATACCAGGTATTGCTCAGGATCAATTTTGATACCTGTCCATTTTTCCTGTTTTGCCGCACGGACGATCTCATCACACACATACAGCTGTAATTGTTCAGCTTCATAGTAAACTGACGTCATCCATTGCTTATTACCGATCTGAAACCAGAGAGCATTATCGATGCACTGTATATTGTAAATCGGAACTGCTTTATTTCCGTCAATGGTCCGGACCTGTTTTGCATCTTCAGAAGGCTCCTCGTAAACCGGTGCGTCTTTGGAACGATTCCTGAATACACCGATCGCATCAGCATATGACGAGAGTGTACCTGTCGTTGATGACTCCTGTCCGTTCTGAGCGGATTGCGAATGATCATATTTGCCTGTACCCGATTCAGACCATTCTCCGATGCTGAAATAGTTTTTGTCGCTTCCGGAATTCTCTGAGGCCGGCTGTACAACATTCATATCAAAGGAAGATCCGCAGCCGCCCAGAAACAAAACAGCACTCAT
The DNA here is from genome assembly GCA_902761625.1 of uncultured Erysipelotrichaceae bacterium. Lineage (GTDB taxonomy): Bacteria > Bacillota_I > Bacilli_A > Erysipelotrichales > Erysipelotrichaceae > Bulleidia. The sequence goes on along the minus strand of CACWLH010000043.1, from coordinate 13,172 downwards.
CATCATTGTGATCAGCCTTTTCTTTTTCATAACATCCCCCAAAATGTTTTCCTGATCCGCCCGATCAGATCATCACTTCACTCACGTCTGTATTTCGCGGATGAAGTAAAGTAATACAATACGAGATCACTGCCCTCAATTACGAAATTTACGTCCATTGTGCTGTCTTCACCATACTGCAGAGTGATCAGATCATTTTCAACGGTATAGGTTCCCTGGAATCGGCTGTCACTTGATGTATATGTTCCGTCTGCGTTGAAATTGAAATGGCGGATCATGTTCTGAGGGGCATCATCACATGCCCAGCTGCCGACAATATTCGGCTTGACGATCTCACCTGTTGCGCATCCCGTCATCACCAGGGTCATACAGACAAGTGAAAAGCTCAATAAGATTTTCCTGATTTTACTGAACATCATTTCATCTCCTGCGATTCCGGCCGGAAAGAGTTCTTCCTTCCAGCCGGATTCTTTAAATATGAATTTTAAGCTTATGACTCCGCGCAATGCAGCATGTTGTGCTTGCCGGGCTTGTATGAGCTGTCGCTCTTCTGTGATACGAGCTGCCATGTCTTGGCTGACTTGTTGTATTTGAGTCTTGCCAGCAGCTTCACTTCAATCTTGGAAGTTGTCTTTGCGGAAAGGCTGTATACGTCATTTGTTGCGATCGCATGACAGATCACCTCATATGCGCCATCCCCCAGATTGGTCAGTGTATAATCATCCAGATCAAAGTCGAAAGCGATATTTGTGAATTCATAGCCTTCATTGTGTTCATGATAATTATCACGGAACACATCAACCTGAGAGGAGGCTGTATCGATCAGATAGCTGAAATCACCGCCGTTGTTCATGGACTTGAGATAGCTCAGATAGATGTCATACCACTTCTCAGCGAATACATCCGGTGTGATATAATCCGGATCCTCATATGTATATTCCGTGAATCTCATCCAGCTTCCGTTATCCGCAATCCATACGCTGCTTTCTGAAATACGATACCAGGTATATCCCTCGCCGGTGGTCTTTTCATAAACCTCATAATGATCGCCGACAGCTGTACGCTTGCCGGAGTCCTTGGATGAGGTGGAAGGTCCGCTGCGCAGTCTGATTCTCGCGGTTGTGACATCGACGCAGCCGATCGGCTGATTGCCTTCAGCAGAAGATTCCGCTGCCTTGGAGGGTTCACGGTCCTTGTCCGTGGCTTCCTCTTCATACGGGCCGGGCGTGTCATCCACTTCGGAAACAGCAGGTTCAGCCGTATCCGTTGATTCAGTCGTTTCAGAATCCGCTTTTTCCAGATTCTGCATATCTTTTTCGGTGATCTCACTTGTCCCCGAGCCTTCATTCACTGCAGCTGTCGGATACTCATCATCACTGCCGAACAGATCAAAATGAATCACAGCGAAGATGCCTCCGCCGATCAATGCGACCACGGCCAGACCGATGATCAGGCCGACCAGCCAGCTTTTGCTTTTCTTTTGCGTCGGTTCCGGGTTGTAATACTCATCCGGCACATCCGGCTCAAGCATTCCGTCATCCGGTTCCTGCGGCTGGCTGTAGGGATCATTAATCACCGGCGGCTGCTCAGGCATCGGTGTCTGCTGAGTAAACTGTTCTAGTTCAATCTGCGGCGGTATATCATTAGGATCTGAATCATATAAAGATTCCTGTCTGTATGTATTTGTAGGAGGCGTTACATGAACGGTTTCATCTGATACTTTCGGAATATTCTCAGTCATACTCTCAGGAATACTCTCAGGAATATTCTGTGTTACAGGCGGTATCACACGGACCGGTGCTCCGCATTTCGGACAGAATTTCGCATTCTCTTTCAGCGGTCCGCCGCATTTGGTACAAAATTTAGCCATATTATTCCTTTCCCTGTTAAACTTTGATGATGTTATGAATTGACCGTGTCGTAGTAGGTGATCCGTTTGACTGTATCACCGGAAACAACAAGTTCGACCCTGGTCCAGTTCTGATGTTCTCTGTAGGTGAGCTTATCTGCGCCGCTCTGTGAATCTTTCTCTTCCAGTTCCAGTACATAGGATCTGTCACTCAGCAGCTTTTCCGCTTCTTTCAGCGACATACCGCACGAAAGTCCGAAAACTGTATATTTATCATTATTCAGCGCCAGCATTTCCAATTTGCTGCTGTCATTGAAATAGCCGTAATTGATGGACTGATCTTCGGAACTGTATTCACAGGCACTGCCCGAGGACCAGACTTCCGTACCGCGGAAAAACGTCCGGTACCATTCAAAACCTTTATCAAGGTAATCTTCCAGATCTCTGCGGGAACGCTCTGATTCCGGCGTGAATTCTGCATTGTTCTGATCCGGCTGCTCACCGGCCTGTGTGACAACATTTGTCACATTCTCCAGTCCGCTGTCTGATGAACATGCGCAAAGGCAAAACAGACAGCAGGACAGAAACAGATATTTTATTATCATAAGATTCCCCCGCAAATCCTGTATTCCATAAAAAAGAGAGAAGCCAGTTTATTTGCATAAATTGGCCCTCATTAAAACATAGTCTGATCAGAAATTCAGATTGATTTTCTTGTACATTGCAACATTGCTGAGAATTGCTGCAATAATGCAGATGAATGCCGGAATTCTGAATGTGATTTCCTCAAGAGCTGTCATATACTGCATAACAACAGAAGGCATTCCGTTCAGACCGTACTTCGCATACATGATGATTGCAAACCAGGAGACAAACAGCAGGCATACGCAGATGGTATAAGGCAGCGCGCCGTTTTTCTTATTCTTAATCAGCATCCAGATGCCAAGTGCTGCAAACACATAAGTCAGATAATAAATCACCATCTGCACGTAGTAGATGATCTTGACAATCAGAGAAGCGGTTTTGATACTGTCCGCTGCCGCGAAATCAACGGAATAGCTGGGATTGTTTTCAAACTCTCTGACCTGTGCCTGCACACCTGAGTTGACAAGTGAAACCCACTTCGAAATAACATCTGTCATTCTGACCAGTTCACCCGGAGTGAGCTTTGCGTCTCTCAATGATTCCATCATGACTTTGACCTGCTTATAGGAAGCGGGTTCGGAAAGATTGATGGATGAATAATAACCGCTGAACATTTGGCGAAGATCTTCAGCCGCATCCATATAGTCCTGCTGAGAAACCTTTCCGAGTTCAGCGCGGATCTGGGTCTCTGTGTATTCCTGGAAACCAACCCAGCCCTTTGTGAATGAAAGCAGTGAGATGAGCAATAATGCCACAGCGAGAATCCGGTTCAGATCAAGCTTCGCCAGCATCGTCTTGATGCCGCCCGCCATCTGATTTGTATTCATCTGTCTGGGCTGAGGCTGCTGCACCTGCTGTTGCTGCTGGTTCGTCCTCAGTGTCTGCACATTGATCTGCTTTTCAATCGGTGCTCCGCAATTGGGACAGAACGCATCGTTTTCTTCTACCTGTGTTCCGCACTTACCACAAAACATATTCTTTTCCCCCTCTAATCTGTTTTATTGGTTTAAGCCTGCCGGCTCTTTTGAATCCTGTTCCGTTTCAAGCTTGAATCCGCATGAAACGCAGAATTTCATCCCCTCTTTGATCTGTGCTCCGCAATTCGGACATGCAAGTCCGAGTTCCGCAAGGGTCGGAATCTTTCCGCCGCAATTCGGGCAGAAAGCCGCATTGGCAGCGACATCCCCGCCGCAGTGCGGGCACTGGCGCATACCCTTGATTTTGAGCATGGCCGCTTTCTGTTCATTGATTCTCTCTTTGATCTGTTTGATCTGCTCAATCAATTCCCTGTATGGTTCTTCAGGTTCCTCAGCGTGAAGTGAAAAATACATCTTTCCGACTTCAGCATATACGTTTTTCAGATTCTGCTCTTCTTCCGCAATGACTGAATTGATTTTAACGCTGTCGGAAACATCCTTTGCCTTGTTTCCAACGCCCTCGGCAAAGCCTTTGATTTCATCGAATAATCCCATGGTTTTCCATCCTCTTTCAATTACAGTTTCCGCCGGTTCTTTCCATGTACAGGATCAATCATTGTTTCCTTTGACATGATATATGACCGTGACATGCATTATCATTGCCAAATGAATGCTTTACCGCATGATAACTGCATAAAACGATTATATCACGATTCTTTTCCTGTACCTTTTTTTACGTCGAGTTGAGTCATTTCATGCATTTGAAAACAAGGATTCTTGCACATTCAGATGTTTATAATTCGGAGCTATCTGAGCATATTGAATGTTGTGTGCTTTTTGAAAATGCATATTTTTTGAATGATAATCAACCCGGTCATACTGCATGATTCAGCATTCTCCGCATCATCTGAATCTTCGGATGTTCACAATCAGCTGTCCCTCTTCGTTTTGATTTTCTGCAATGAACCTGACATAACCATACAACCGGTTCACTCCCCCTTCCGTTTTCATGCATTCCGTTCATCCGGAATCTACGCTTATACATTAGCAGAATGCAGGGAATCCTTTTTTTCAGACTTTGTTTCGTTGAGATATGATGCACAGAATCTGAAATCATTGATACATCGCAAAAACAAACCGCCAGTCTGTCTGAAACTGACGGCTTGCCCGATGAATTTACTAATGAATTGTTCCTGCACATTTTCAGTACAGCTTTGTCACATGACTTTGTGATTTTCGGAAACAGACTCAATCGTAATGGAACTGTGCAGTGATATACGGCCGTATCAGATCAAGTGTTTTCCAGCCGCCGTTTTCAAGTGTATATCTTCTCAGAAGTTCACCGAAACTCAGCTCATCATCCCCCGGCTGACTGATCTTTTTCCGGATGCTTGCGGCATCTTTGAATTCATAATGTGAATCCGATGCGGTTTCCTGATCCAGTGAGTATTTCTCAACATTGCCGTTTGCATCAAAGAAGGTGCTCAGGAACCAGATTCTCTGATCATCCAGACAGAGCTTTTTCCTTTCTCTGGATCTGCCTTTCACAACAGTCTTCTGCACAGCTGTATCAGGTTTTTTCTCCTGTTCTTTTGAATAACGTGCATTCAGATATTGGCTGATTCTGTTATGAACCCTTCCGGAAGCGATTGCAGCTGATATGAATTTGCCTTCATAATCGCTGTCAATCATCTTGATCAGGGTTTCCATACATTCAAACATTTCCTTCCATTTCGGAAGATCTGTTCTGTGCGGCTGCCGGTTTGCAGGGTTTCCATAGAAATAACTGTGATTGCGCAGATAACAGACATCACGATAGAAGCTGTCAAATAATGCATCAAACAGATATTCATGATTCTCATCTTCTGAAATGTGGTATTGTGCACATCTGTTACGGAGCATCTGATCGCGTGAGATGATATCCATCACAACTTCATACTTCTTCATGAAATCATCCGTACGTGCGATCACGCAGTCACATTCCTCATCCAGACGATATTCTTTCCAGAGAATCACTTCAACTGTTCTGCGGGCATATTCCATAATCAACTGACGCAGCTGAAGCTGATATACCCATCTCATATCCAATGCGTCCAGGCCATGATATGCGCCGAGGATGTTTCCGGCAATGGCTGCGGTGGAATCGGAATCGCCGGAATGATTGGCCGCACAGATCAATGCCTGTTTCATCTGATATGCATGCGGATATTTCAGGCAGCTGTAAACCGCAATTGCCAATGCCTCATCACCGACCCAGCCTTCACCGAGTTCATTGATGGCTTCAAGATCATCGATATCCGAAGTTGCCAGATCCATTGCGATGTGCAGAAGTCCATCAAGCTCTTCCATATAGGAAGCCTGTTCAGGGAACAGCTCTGCTGTTTCCTGAATCACCTGTTCAATGATTGCCTGCAGAGACTTTCCGTCCTTATTTTCATAAATACATTGATATACAATTCCGCTCAGAATTCCGGCAGGCAGATATCCCAGAGGATGACCATGCGTGATTGCGGCTGTTCTGGCACCGTTGACAATGGGATTGCCATACATTTTCATGAATCCAAGCGGAGCGGTACGCATGACACCGCCGCATCCCTTGGATTGATTCAATGGCTTTTCAATCTTTCCCATCTCACCGGAAGAAAGCGCGGAAATACATGTTCTGCCCGGTGCCCTGCGCGCATGGATTTCATCATTCTTTAAAAGCTCACTGATACTGTCAAATCCATAGATATTGTTTTCCGGTTCAATCCCCTGTGATTTCAGCCATGACAGATAGGACTGCCAGACATATACTTCCACAGGCGCACCGATTCCTTTTGCATTTGCACGCCAATATCCGATGATCATTCCTTCCAGTGTGAAAAGCGTCATCTGTGTATCATCGGAAAAGACGGCTCGATTTTTATGCAGTTCAGGTCTGCGGATTCCTTTTTCACCGAAACGCTTGCGGATCTCATCCCATTCATCAAATTCAACTTCATATCCTAACGCATCGCCAAGTGCCCCGCCCAGGAGACAGCCGGCAATTTTTCCATAGAGGAATTTGCTGTCAATCTTTTCTTTTATCATGGTTATCCTTTCCATCAGATGATTTACCAATCATCCGCCTGTACATAATCATTATAACTGATGGATCTTTGAGCAATGTCCATCCAACGTATATCTTTTCAACGGAATTGGTAAGATTCACATTTGTGGTCAGCTTTATGGTATTACTCATGATTTACAAAATCCGCAGAGAACAGAGCTCAATCCGCTTAATTCATCTTGTTTCGGGCAGCGATTCTTTACATAATCCCATAATATAAAAAATAATATTTTTATTTACTTATGTTCAATTTCCGAGGCAATTTTCATATACGGGTCAGCAAAGTGGTCAGAAACACGCAAGCATGTCAGTAATTTACTGGCTTTTTTTGATTGTTCTCATATTGAGGCATTATAAGACACCCCGTGAGGGAAGGAAGGATAGAAAAGTATGAACAGAATGGTCAAGAATTTGATGGTTGTTCTCATTGCTGCGCTGATGTTCTTCACCAGCGTGATGACACCTGTTCACGCAGAGTCCGCTTCTGAGGAGCCGGTTGAGACTCCGACTGAAGAAGTCGAAGAGACTCCTGCAGAACAGCCTGCTGAGACTCCAACTGAAGAAGTCAAAGAGACTCCTGCAGAACAGCCTGCTGAGACTCCGGCTGAAGAAGTCAAAGAGACTCCTGCAGAACAGCCTGCTGGTGAAAATGCAGAGCCTCAAACACCTGGAAATGATGAAGGAGAACCCACCGAAGCAGTTAAGCCTGAAGAGGCTGGACAAGAGTCTACTTCTGAGCCTGCAACTGATGGTGCAGCTAAAAAGGATGATACTGGTGAAGAGCTGGAGAAAGTGGATGCAGAAGAAGAACCTGCTGACGAACCTGTGACGGAAGAAACAGCAGTAGAAGCAGAGGCTGCGCCTGCTGTCAAGGAAGCCCCGGCATTAATGAAGGCAAAACCGGCGAGAGCCTCCAGCAACAAGGTTCCTGAACACAGCAAAACACTGACAGATAATGGAGATGGAACGTATACACTTACTTTAAGCGTAACTGGATCTGGTGAGACGGATGTCACAACGCCGAAAGCTAATGTAATCTTTATCATGGACCGTTCTGGAAGTATGCAATATACCGATGGCGGCTCAGGCTACTATCTTGATAATAGAAACGGCAGTAATGGTTATGTGAATGGACAGTACGTTCGGCTTACGTATTACTCAGGAAATTATTACTATAATAACGGAAGTGAGTATATCAGATATGATGGCCCGAGATTTAGCTATACAAGCTATAATAGAAGGCGTGATCAGGTTGCAATTGCAGCTGCTACAAATCTCGTTGATTCACTGCTGAGCCACAATACAACTGCAAGCTCTGATACTGTTGAAATAGCTTTTGTTTCTTTCAACGATATGGCTTCAGATGGAAATGATGGAAACTGGACTACAAGCAAATCTGTTGCTGAAAGAACGGTTGCAGGATATACATACGTCGATGATACTGGAACTAACTGGGAAGATGCGTTGATCCACGCCGGGGCACTAGCATCTGCAAAGGCTAAAGCTGAGCCGGATGAGCCAATGTATATCATTTTTCTGACTGACGGTAATCCCACACGATATGTTGACGACAATGGCAATATGGCTGGTGGAGGTACTTCTAGTTGGATTTCTAAAAGTTATGAAGAAGCAGAACCAAGAGCTTTGGAACTGACAAATGCGGGATATAATCTTTATAACATTGGTGTGTTTGGCAGTACTGACAGAATGGAAGGCCTCACTGACTATGCGAACGGTGCAACAGCCGAGGGACATGGTACAGCCACCTACTACCCTGCTTCAAATTCCTCAGCTCTGCAGCAGGCGTTTAACGAAATTCTCGCAAGTATCACCAACTCACTTAGTCTTGCTGATGTCAAAATGACTGATGGTGTTACTGGAATGACATCATCGGCGGGCGTCAACGGAAAGCCTGGAAACTTCAAATACACAATGATAGCCAATGGTGAAACAACAACATGGACAGATGCGCCGGACGCAACTGTTGATGAAAATAATGTTGTTACATGGGATCTGTCTGAGGATAAGAATGGTAAAGAACTCATTATCGCTGATGGTGTCACTGTTACATGCAGCTTTGTTGTATGGCCGTCACAGAAAGCACAGGATCTGGTGGCTGATCTCAACAACGGTGTAAAGAAATACGACACTGATCTGAACGATAATGAAAAAGCGCAGATCAGAGGCTCTGGCACAGCTGCTGACCCGTACACACTGAAAACAAATACAGATTTCCCGACACTTGATTACAGTATTGCAAAGACAGTTCAAAAAGAAGGTCAGGATCCTGAAATTGTTACAGAACCTCAGCCTCAAGTTCAAATTAAGAATCCTGAGCCCATCGGTCTCGCTGGTACTACACTGAATGCGAAAAAGGAATGGGAAGATTCCCTGGATATAGATCAGAGAGAAGAAATAAGCGATGTTGTTCTCTATATCAAAGTCGATAATGATTATTATTACAAAAATAAAGAAACCGGTGAAAAGCTTGGTGTAACTCTTAATGCAGAGTCCGATTGGACTGAGACAGATTATATCCATGTCTCTCCGGGTCTCATGGTTACTCAGGACAGCCCTGCATATGATCCGACCAAACCTCATGTGACTTGGGATGGCAAGACCTATGCCGTTCTTGAAAGTGGTCATGATTACATCTTTGAAGAAGAGAGCATTAACGGTCACTATGAACTGACCGCTTATACACACCATCCTATGATTATGGGATATGAAAATGGAAAACCCGTTATCATGGATGTCATCTTCACAAAAGATGCATCTGGCAATATCACAGGTATTGAATCAGCAAAAGCAATTGGTGACACTATTTCCGCAACGAACACACTTAAGGGTGGTGTCGATATTGAAAAGAAAGTTGTCAAAGATGATGGCACTGATTTTGATACAAATGACAAATTCAAAATGACCGTAAGCCTGACAGATGCTGAAGGTAATGCATTGCCTGAAAAGACTGCTGGTGACGGTACAAAGTATACAATTGACTACCGTATTTACTACGGCGAAAAGAATCCTGCTTATTCCACAAGCGGTGAAAAGCATCGTTCTGAGCATATTTACGTAAGCGGCACAAGCTTTGAACAGGAAATTTATGTTGGTGATGTGATCCGTGTAGTCAACGTTGAAAATGGTGCACTGTTCAATGTTACAGAAAACCTCGGTCAGGACAGCGTATACGAACTTAAAAATATTGCTTATCAAATCAAATATGGACAAGAATTAGCTGCCGATTATGCTGCTACAGACAAGGTTGTCAAGGGTGGCAAAGACTGGTATCCAGTAAAAGGAAACTCTTCCAGCAGCGCTGTTGTCACAAATAAATTAGTACCTTCCTTCTTCATTTACCACTCTGGCGTAGCAGGTGATGGCAACCTCGAAATCATTCCGATGTCGAAGGTTAACTCAGATGGTACATATAATCTCTATGCTCATACAACACGTGGCTTGCTGTATGGCGGTTACTATCTGGATTATGCAGGTAAGGGTAAATATAAAGATGATGGTGTCAAATCTACAGGCGGCGTTGCTTATACTGGTATGAATTATGATTGGGATCAGGCTAAGGCGCAGACCACAAATGGTAAAGCAATGAAGCCTGTTGCGAATGAAACATACTACATCAAGGAAGTACCTGTATATTATCTGAGAAACTATCATCAGATTAATTACATGAAGGCAAAGCCTAACAAGCTGACAGCTTTATATCTGATTTCTGCAGTTGATGATCTGAATTACAGTGCTACCGGTTTGATCCTTAAAGGAAATGACAAGTCACAGCCTGTCAAAGTTGTCAAGACTATGACATTCACCAACAGTGCAACGAAAAAGTCCACAACTCTGAGAGCAAATACTGTATTCAAGAGAATTGGTATTGACGGTCAGGGCTCAGAAAAAGATTACCTGACATATTTCAATGCAACTGGTACAGATTACTTCAAGACTGGTTCATACACAGTGCTTCCTTATTGGGTAACATTGGATGGTATTGAAGTGACTGGAGTCAGTACACGTACAATCACGATCAATTCTCTGACAAAGTCTGGCATCAGTAAAGTAGACAGTGAGTAAGAGAAGGAGACATCAAAATGGCAAAGAAGTTATATGAAAGTCCTATTCTGGGGTTAGGGTTAGGCGAGGATGAAGATCCGAACATTAACTTTGGAGTTTCCCAGGGAACATCAGGAGAAGATCCACGGTTCAACTGGGATCCTGAAATTGACCCAAATGATATCGATATGTTCTGGAACACATATGATGAGACAGATCTCGAAATAATCGATACGAATGACGATTTATTTATCTCAAAAGCAGAATTCGATGCATGGTATGCATCTGAACAGCCCTGGTAATCATTGAAATCATAATATACGTGGAGGAGATTTCTCCTCCACGTATTTCTTAATTTGACATATGGCACGCAATTATTATCAATTGGTCTGTGCGGATCTTCCCATCGCATATCAGTTTATCTATCAGGATACGATTCAGTATTTTAAAGGTTATATTGTTGAGTCAGATGATATCGCTCAAATCAATATTTCGTTAACAAATGCATATCTGGAAGACAACAGATGGCTGGTCAATGCAGATGAAAAATCAGAAAGCTTTCTGGAATTCCAGGCATTAATGTTGAAAACAGGAAACTCATTGCTTTCTCACAACCGTGCATTGTTTCATGGAGTGGCATTGCTATGGAACAATTATGCATGGCTTATTACAGCGCCAAGCGGAACCGGTAAAACAACACAGCTTCGTCACTGGAAAAGGTTACTTAAAAAGGATGTGACAATCATCAATGGAGATAAACCCGCATTGGAATGCAAAGATGATGGAACTGTGTGGGTATATTCATCACCATGGCGCGGAAAAGAGAAATATGGGCATCCGAATATCAAGGCTAAACTTGGGGGAATCATTATTCTTGAACAGGCAAAATACAATGATATGAAGCCTTTGGCTGCCGAGGATGCAGTCATTCCTCTTTATGTTGAGTTTGTATCAATGCCGGAAACAACTGAGCAAATCGAAAACCAGGCTGAAATTCTCAGGAGCGTATTAAAGTCCGTTCCGGTCTGGAAGCTTAAAAATCTAGGCGATGAAGATTCTGCTATTCTGGCAATTAACACATTAAAAACATATTACGGGTGGAATAATGGATAGCTTTGTACTTCAGAAAGGCATTGTTCTGATAGAAATTAACGGTGTATTTCTTCTGGTCGCAGATCAGGAAGGAAGAAAATACTGCAATTATATCAAAGTAATCAATGAAACCGGAGCTTTTATCTGGAATCAGCTAAAGGATCACAGATCATTGGATGAAATTGTTTCGAATATTCAGGATGAATATGAAATTCTTGATTCATATCATATCAGGAAAGATGTTAATGCATTTATACAGTTATTAAAAGAAGGCAATTATATTGCCTGAAAGAGAAACCATATGAAATTCAGATCAGTTCCGGGAGTTATTCTGACATCAATCTGCGATGAATATTATCTGATCAAATCCAGCCGAAGGATTCAGATCAATGAATCAGCAGCGTTTATCTGGAATCTTTTGTCAGATGGAATATCTGAAGATGATCTTGTAAAGCAAGTCATAAATCAATATGAAGTCCCTGATGAAAAATCTTTGATTTCTGATATTCACGATTTGATATCGCTACTGGAAGATTATCACATGATTATGAAATGCGGCGCATAAATCATCTGTTTTCAAATAAGATAAACAAGTTTTTCGAAACAATACGATCATTACCACTATTAACCGGCATGACTGTTTAGAAATATAGACGATTAATCATTCCAGATTACAACTATATAAAATACGGAGGCTTAAAATGAAAACAACATACAATAGACTGTTTGAACGTATCCTTGTAATTGTACCTGTATTTGCACTTTTATTCGTTACATGCTTTTCAATGACTGGATGCACAAAGAAGAAGGAAGAGAGTTCTGACCAGAATATCACTTCAACAGAAAATACTGCTGATACAATCATTGAAGATGAAGGAGAACTTGAAATTTCAGTTCCCGAAGACGAAGAGACGTTCGGCGAATAAAATATCCTTTTAATCACATGGAAGTTCTTTATGAATTCCAGAATCCTTGAAAAGCAGCCAAATCAGACTAATTGATTTAATCAAATAGTTCTGACATGACTGCTTGTTTTTTAAGGCGATCCAAGAATAGTCGGGGTCGATGAATTCTGAAACTGAAATAACTCGAGGCATATAGCCGCCCCACACAGGTTTAAAACAAAGGCAAGAGGTCACTCTGGCAGCCGTATCAGGCGGTCAGATGGCCTCTTTTCCTGTGAAAATGAGCGAAGGAGGCAGTGATATGCCTCCTTCAGCCGCTTTCGTATAGCCACCGCAGTACCGTTCACGGTCGGATCCCTCCGGAGCCGCTGATCTCTCCTGCGGTTATACACAGTGATTACTGTAAGTATTAAAGATTTCCCCAAATGCGATAAATACTAAAGAAATCGAAAACACCTCAAAATGAGATCGCCCAATATTGGACGTATATTGACCTATTTTGGATTGCGGTAAACTTCTGTTCCGGAATGGTAAAAGCTTCCACTTCACTTTTCTTCTTTTTGGGAATAAAAATCGGATCGCTGACATTGCAGGCAATCCGATTGTTTCTC
>CACWLH010000042.1 GCA_902761625.1 uncultured Erysipelotrichaceae bacterium | reverse complement strand
TGCAGACAATGCTGGAGGATGGAGAATGAGTACCAAACGGGAAGACGTTCTGAACTGGGATGAGTATTTCATGGGCCTTGCCCATCTGTCGGCCAAACGTTCCAAAGACCCCAATACCGCGGTCGGCGCGGCGATTGTGGATGAGAATCACCGGGTTGTATCCGTCGGATACAATGGATTTCCGAAAGGATGTTCGGATGATGAATTTCCCTGGGCAAGAGAAGGGGACACATTGAACACGAAATATGCTTTTGTGGTCCACGCCGAACTCAATGCGATACTCAATTCAAAATGGCCGGTCTCCGGATGCACAATCTATGTTTCATTGTTTCCGTGCAATGAATGTGCCAAGGCGATTATCCAGTCCGGCATCAGACGGATTGTCTATGAATCAGACAAATATGACGGGGTTGCGACCAACATTGCGTCCAAGCGCATGCTGAGAGCGGCAGGGGTTGAGTTATGCAGACTGGAAAACACCATTCATCTGGAAGTGCATAAGACCCGCAATCCTGAAATGAATCCAAAACAAGATTAATTGGAAACAGACCATGAGTGAAATTGCTGACGATACAATCAATGAATCTGTTCCGAAAAATTCGCTGGAGAAAAAAGTATTCCGGCTGAGTATGATCGGTTCTTTTCTGCTTGGTATCGTCCTCATGGTTATTTTTCTGGGGATCTACTCGCAGTCGCTTGCGTCGCAATATATCATTGAATCATTCGCATTGGTCAAAAGCACACGCCTGGCAGTGCGCGAACTGGGAGATCCGTATGAGCTGGTCGAAGGCGTCATTGAACGCTATGACAATCTCACTGATGAGCAGCGTGCCAAAACCGGCAGTGAGGAATACAGGGCGATGTTTGATGATTTTGCTCAGTCCGAGATGTATCTGATTGTGAGCGAAGCGCTCAAAACGCAGAATACGGACAGTCCCTGGAATGATATCTATATCGGTGTCTTTGACCGTAAGCGCAATGCGCTGCTTTATGTCTGTGATCCACCCGTCGGCAGTTCCATCAATTATGCGCCGGGCGAATGGGAGCCGGTGGGACGCAAGGAGATTGACAAGTTCTTCGAATGGGACGGAACCGGACGTCTGTATGATTTCAGCGATACCAATCTGTACGGCTGGATGTCCACCAGCGGCATCCCCCTGTATTTTTACGGTACGGATTATGCCGCCTTTGTGCTCAGTGACGTTCTGCTGACCGATGTTGTCAAAGCTGTGATGAAAATGGCGCTGCGCTGTATCTTCGGGCTCTTGATCGGCACGCTTGGCATCGGCCTGATCATTGCCAGAAGGATGCGCAGACAGTTTATCGATCCCGTCAACCGTATCGCGGCTGCGGCAACGCATTACCTTGAGGACCGCAGAAAGGGAATCACTTCCGGCGAACACTTCAATGCGATCGGTATCAAAACCAATGATGAGATTGAAAATCTGTGCGATGTCATGTCACAGATGGAAAAAGGCCTGAATGAATATGAGGCCAATATCACCAGAATCACCGCTGAGAAAGAACGCATCAGCACCGAACTTTCGCTTGCGGCACGGATTCAGTCGGATGCGCTGCCATCGCATTTCCCGGCGTTCACCGAACGGAATGAATTTGATCTGTATGCTTCAATGGATCCGGCCAAGGAAATCGGCGGCGATTTCTATGACTTCTTCCTGGTGGATGATGATCATCTGTGCATTCTGATCGCGGATGTATCGGGAAAGGGAATTCCCGCCTCACTGTTCATGATGGCATCAAAGATTGTCATCGCCGACAATGCGAAGATGGGACGATCCCCGGCTGAGATTCTGGCAGCGGCCAATAATGTCATCACCCATGACAATCAGGAGAAAATGTTTGTGACCGCCTGGGTCGGCATTCTTGAAATCTCCACCGGAATCATCACCGCCAGCAATGCCGGTCATGAATATCCGATCGTCCGCAATGAAGAGGGACGCTTTGCATTGTATAAAGATGCGCACGGATTCATTCTCGGCGGGCTTGAAAATATGAAGTATTCCGAATATCAGCTGAAGCTGAAACCGGGAGATTCACTGTTTGTCTATACCGACGGTCTGGCCGAGGCATCGGATATCAACGGCACTATGTTCACCACAGACCGGGTGCTTGAAGTGCTGAATGAAGATACCGGCAGAAAGCCGGAAGAAATGCTGAAGGCTGTCAGCAGTGCAGTTGATGAGTTCACCCGCGATGCCGAGCAGTTTGATGATCTGACTATGCTTTGTCTGAAATATAACGGTTTAAATGAGAATAATGATGTACATGAAATCATCCTTCCGGGCGTGACGGAATCGATTGATCAGGCGACGGAATTTGTCAACGGCATCCTTGAGAAGCATGACTGCCCGTTCAAAACCATGACCCAGATTGATATGGCCGTCGATGAGATCTTAGCCAACATCGGCATGTACGCTTACAGAAAACAGAAAGGCGATGTGAAAATCTCATGCACAGTCACGGACGGGGTGATGAAACTGACATTCACTGACAACGGACCGCCATTCAATCCGCTGCAGGCGAAAGAGCCTGACACAACCCTGAGCGCAGAGGAGCGTGAAATCGGCGGACTCGGAATCTTCCTGGTCAGAAAGACGATGGATGACATGGAATATCGCTATGAAGATGCCAATATTCTGACCATATCCAAAAAGATTGCCTGAATCAGGTACGGGAGCTGAACATGGAAATTGTAAAAGAAACTAATGGAAACCAGCTGATCATCAGACTGTCCGGCAGACTCGATACGGGTTCATCCCCGCAGCTTGACGCGGAAGTCGCGGATCTTTCCGGAATCAATGAACTGATCTTTGATTTCAACAAACTTGACTACATCTCTTCATCCGGACTCAGAGTGCTTCTTGGCACACAGAAGAAGATGAACAAGACAGGAACCATGAAAGTCATCGGGGCAAATGACACGATCATGGAAGTGTTTGACATTTCCGGTTTTGCAGAGATCATTGCGGTTGAACCGAAAAATGCATGATGTCACTGCAGTGAAAACACATTACGGCTTCTCTTCACAGATGTGATCTGTTTTGGGGATGATCGCATCATCCGGAGTGATGCTGATTCAGCAGGAACTGATGTGTGGATTGTGTTTTCCCTGATCTGACACAGATCTTATGCATGCAGAATGAACAAGAAAAAACGGCGGATGCCGTTTTTCAATTGGTTTCACTTTCCGAGAATGCGCTCTGTGTTTTTGAAATGAAGCTTGGCAACTTTGCCAAGGGATTCTGCTCCATGCTTTGCGACGAATTGTTTTCCGGTTTCATCCGCTTTGGCACCGCCGCCTTTATGAAATGACATTGACCAGATTTCCTCCATCTGATCCATGCATTTGAGAAATGCATAGCGGGCAATCACGCTGGCCGCAGCCACGGAAGGGTAATGATCCTCCGCCTTAGTTTCAAAATAAATCCCGCGCATGATCACCGGCTCGTTTTTCAGATAATGGTAATAAAGGCCTTCCGGTGCGAATTGATCGATGATGCGGAAGGAGGGCAGCTGGGCTTTTTTTGAAAGATTGATATATGCCTGATTGTGAAGCTTGGCTTTGATCGCATTCATATTGGTGGTTTCATGGACCCGGTTGTAACGTTCATTGTCCACGATCAGCAATGAATAGGTCAGCTGCTTCATCAGGGCGGGTGCGGCTTTGCGGATCAGAGCGTCGCTGAGCTGTTTGGAATCGCGGATCCCAAGCTCATTAAGCAGAGTCATATCCTGCCTGTTCACAATGGCCGCGCAGACACATACCGGTCCGAAGTAATCGCCGGTGCCGACCTCATCGCTGCCTGCCTGGGGGAATTTCGCATCATTTCCGCCTGCAGCGGATTTGTCCTCTGCCGCATCATTGAGAAACGGCGATGCATATACATCCGCGTCCTTTCCCTGGAAAACGGTTTTGCCTGATTCATAGCAGGTGATGATGCAGTTTTCACAACGCAGACAAAAACGCGCATAAGGCGGTGTTTTGGCTTCAAATTCATGCCATGTGTCAAAGAGTTTCTGCTCCTGATCACGGGTTAACTTTAATGTTCTGACTGTTTGTATGCTCATATGGTATAATTTTATCAATCTGAAATGATAAAGCAAATGTGGCATATCACATTATGGGGGGCAATACATGTTTGAAGTGACTGAAAGCTGGCTCATGCCGGTAAACATCGGAGTGGTTGTTCTGTTCCTGGGTCTGATCCTCTGGGGAGCACATAAAGGTTTCCTGCTGATGATTGTCAGCCTGATCGGAACGGTGGCGTCCTTTTTCGGCGCCTGGTTCCTAGGCGGCATTCTCGCTGATTATATCCGTCTCTGGCCGCGTGAGTGGGCGCTGATGCAGAATACGCCGATCGCCGCGGCAAGCTGGCAGTTCATGAATCAGATCTGCTGGTTCCTGGCGCTTTTCCTTGTGCTGCGCATCATCTTCATGTTCATCACAATGATCTGCAAAGGATTGCAGGATGTGCCGGTCATCAAACAGATTTCCATGATTCTCGGCGGTGCCCTCGGAGCGGCGGAAGCGATGATCTTTGTGCTTGTCATATCGATCGGCTTCAACTCCCCGCTGTTTAAAAACGGCGAAATGGCTGTTGAGAAGACATTTATCGCGAAGGTTAATGAAATCAGCGGAAAGGTTTATGACAAACTGCTTGAGCCGATGGTGGATGCCGACGCATTCAACCGCGCCTATGAGAATGCGGCTGAAATGACAAATGAACAGCGTGAAAATCTGAAGCGCTGGCTTGAAGAGAAAGGATATGCTTCCAATGTCGAAGGTTATACGGTCATCACAGAACCTGAGGCAACGGAGAATACAGAAGGTGACTGATGTCTGTTGAAAACAGCCTTGAACTGAATATGATTCTGGCACAGGTCTCAAAACACTGTGCCTTTTCACTTTCAAAGGAGGCGGTGCTCAATACCGTTCCTTCCTTTGATCCGTTGATCATACGCCGTGATCAGGCCCGTATGAAGGAAGCGCTGATGGCGGTTGTGCAATACGGGACAATCCCGATGGCGGGCATCCGCGATCTGAGCGAAATGCTGGCAAACGCAGCCAAAGGCAGAATTCTCAGCGCTGTTGATCTGATCAATGAAATTCGCTTCATCCAGGGAATCCGCAGCATTCTCGCTTATGCGAAAGAGATGAAAGAAGATGAGCATATCGCTTTGAACGATCTGTTTTCAACACTGATCGTTCATGACCATACCGAGAAGTTTCTTTCCCGCTGTATCAATGAATACGGCGAGGTGATGGACAGCGCTTCCCATGAACTGGCTGCGATCCGTGTGTCGATCCGCAAAAGCGAACATGATATTGCCCAGGCGGCGAACCGCTTTGTGGCAAGTCACGCCGGCAGTGTCGTCGACGGCATCATCACATACCGCGCCGGCCGGGCGATGATTCTGGTGCGCGCCAGTGAAAAGAATCAGTTCGGCGGACTGGTTTACGGAGACAGCGCCAGCGGCCAGGCATCCTATATTGAGCCGGCCCAGCTTGTCAGTCTGAACAACCGCCGTCAGGAATATCTTGACCGTGAACAGCAGGAGATTGAGCGCATTCTGGATATGTGCTCAAAGGAAGTGACCAAGGTTGCCCGTGAAGAGCTGGCAAATCTGGAAACATGCACGATCCTTGACACGGTGTTTGCCAAGGCGGCATGGGGTGCGGCAAATGATGCCTGCGCACCGCAGCTTTGCGAAACAAAAGAGATGCATCTGATCAAAGCCAGACATCCCTTGATTGACCGCAGCAGCGTCGTTGCCAACACCTATCATATTGAGGATCCGGTCCGCATTCTGCTGATCACCGGACCCAACACCGGCGGCAAGACCGTATCGATGAAAGTGATCGGCCTTTTCACGCTGATGACTTACTGCGGGATTCCTCTGACCTGTGACAGTGCGATGATTCCGTTTTTTGACCGCGTATTTGCGGATATCGGCGATGATCAGTCGGTGGTCAGTTCGCTCTCAAGCTTTTCCGCTCATATATCCAAGCAGGCGGAAGTATGCCGTGAGGCGACTGAGAAATCACTGGTGCTGCTGGATGAGGTGGGAAGCGGAACCGATCCCAACGAGGGTGAGGCGCTTGCCATCGCAATTCTCAATACATTGCGTGAGATCGGCTGTGTGGTCGTTGCGACAACCCATTACGGACGTCTGAAAGCATATGGCAAACGTCATTCGGATATTCTGTGCGCATCGGTGGAATTTGATATGAAGAATCTGATTCCGACTTACCGCTATATCGAAGGCACCACCGGCAGTTCCAATGCCTTTGAGGTGGCGCAGCGCTATGGCCTGCCCAAAGGAATCGTGAAATATGCACGCTTTTTGAGAAATCAGGCGAAAACCGAAGAGGACACGCTGATTGAAAAGCTTGAGGAACAGCTGAATCAGACCCGGACTCAACGGGAACTGCTCGAAAAGAAGCTGGCGGAAAATGAGGAAATCCGCAAAGCTCTGGAAAAGGAGAAGATCATTCTGCAGAAACAGATCCATGAAAAGGCGGAAAAAGAAGCGGCCGCCTATATCGAGGATGTCAAAGCGGAAGCTGATGAAATCATTGAGAAGCTGCGCAGTTCACAGACGAACATCAAACTTCATGAAGCCATCGGCGAGCGCGGAAAACTTTCGAAAATCGTGAAAACCGAAGAACCAGAAATCTCTTATGATCCGGATCATGAATACAAGGTCGGCGATGCCGTGGAGCTGCGCTCAAGCGGCCAGGTATGCGAAGTCATTGAGATCGGCAGAAGGGATATCCGGATTCTTCTCAACGGCAGAGAGATCCGCGTCAAAAAGGATCAGATCCGTCCTTCGCTGCATGTAATTCCGAAAATCAAGGATCAGCAGACAACCTCAATTCATATCGCATCCCGCAATCTTTATGCATCCGTTTCGCTGGAATGCAATCTGATCGGTCTTCATGTCGATGAGGCACTGATCAAAATGGGCGATTACATGGACCAGGCGAAAATCCATTCTCTGAAAACATTCCGCATTATACATGGCGATGGAACCGGAAGACTGCGCAAAGCAGTTCATGACAGACTGAAAAATGACAAGGACGTCAAGGAATTCAGGCTTGGCATGCCCAATGAGGGCGGAACCGGCGCCACCGTTGTTGTCATGAAATAGGAGGAGTAACCATGGCATTTATGATCTGGTGTGCCGCCAGCTGTGTGATGATTCTGATCGGCATTATGGACATCCGCTCTGATAAACCTGCCGGCTTCTGGGCAAATGTGGATATGAGCGATGACATTGACAATGTCAAAGCCTACAACCTTGCGGTGGGAAGGATGTTTATTGTCTACGGGCTCGTGCTGATAGTGCTCGGGCTTCCGCTGCTTCAGGAAAAGCCGGGTGCCATGATCATTCTCACCATGCTCGGCACAGTGTTTTCAACATTGGTTCTCATGGTGATTTATATGGTCTTCATCCATCCGAAATTCTCAAAGAAAAAGTAAACATCAATTTTTATGGACCGTGAATATATCAAAGCAAAACTGAGCAATCTTCCCAATGAACCGGGAAGCTATCAGATGAAAGATAAAAACGGCGAAATCATCTATGTCGGAAAAGCCAAGAATCTTCATAACCGCGTCAACCAGTATTTCACCGGTGCGCACGATTTCAAAACAACGAAGATGGTGTCCAACATTGAGGATTTCGATTTCATCGTGACCAAAACGGAGAAGGAAGCGCTGGTTCTTGAAATCAATCTGATCAAGAAATACAGACCGAAATACAATATCCAGTTCATCGATGACTCCTCTTATCCGTACATCAAGCTGACAAGAGAAGAATATCCGCGACTGTTGATTGCGCGTGATATGAAAAAGGATAAGAAAGCCAGATACTTCGGACCGTTCCCGGACGCTTCCGCCGCCCGTACAACCCAGAAGCTGCTGCAGACACTCTATCCGTTCAGAAGATGCACGCAGCTGCAGCCGAAAGTATGTCTTTACTATCATCTTGGCCAGTGCCTTGGCCCGTGTGAATATAAAATCGAGGAAGGGACCTATGACCGTATGGCTGATCAGGTGACGAAATTCCTCAACGGGGACACCAGGGAAGTCGAAACTGATCTGAAGGCCAAAATGATGGAAGCCAGCGAAAAGCTTGAATTTGAAAAAGCCGCTGAATATAAAAATATGATCGATTCGATTCATGCGGTTGTGCGTGAGAGCCAGAACATTGAAAAGGATAACCGGGGAAGCAGGGATGTATTCGCATGGTATGCCGGCAAAGGCTATATGGCGATTACCGGCTTTCTGGTCCGCAGCGGCGTCATTCTCAACAAGGAATTCAGACTCAGGCCGCTCTATGGCGATGCCGAGGATGAGTTTGTATCATTCCTGATTCAGTATTATCAGGATCATCCTTCCGCAAGAGAACTGGTGCTGCCCTCGGATATGGATATCAGCGCTTTGCAGGAAGTGCTCGATATGCCTGTCTTCCAGCCGCAGCGCGGCTATAAGACACGGCTGATTGAAATGTGTCTGGAAAATGCGAAAAAGCAGCTCGAACTCAAATTCAATACCGTGGAAAGACAGGAGACCATGACCGATGAAGCGGTGGCTGAACTCAACCGTCTTGCCAATCATCCGATGAACAGGGTGGAACTGTTTGACAACTCCCATATTTCCGGCACCTTCACGGTCGCCGCATGTGTGGTTTATGAGGATGGACAGCCGGTCAAGAATGATTATCGTCTGTACCGTCTGCATACCGGAAACAGCGATGTGGATTCGATGAAGGAAGTCGTTTACCGCAGATATTTCAGACTGCTCAAGGATGATGGAAGAATGCCGGACGGTCTGATCGTGGACGGCGGCTGGACACAGATCGAAGCTGCCAAAAGCATCCTGGATTCGCTGGGGCTTTCCGAACGGATCAAACTGATGGGCCTGGTCAAGGATGATCATCACAACACAAATGCATTGATGGATACAGACGGACAGGTCTTTGAAATCGACAAGAGTTCCGGACTGTTCTTCCTGCTGACCCGTATGCAGGATGAAGTGCACCGTTCGGCGATCACATATCATCGCAAGCTGCGTGCCAAGGCGCAGACCAAATCCGTTCTTGATGAAGTGGAGGGAATCGGACCGAAAAGAAAACGTCTGCTTCTGAAGACGTTCAAAAACTTCACCAATCTGAAAGCGGCAAGTCTTCAAGAAATTGAGCAGGTGGTGCCCAAGGAGGCTGCCCGCAATGTCTATGAGGCATTGCATGCGGATGAAAATGAAAACGATGAGCTTTGAAACCCATCGTTTTTTTTGCTATCTGATCGCGGCTGAGATCTTTTTGATCAGCTTCGCTTCCTCATTGCGGTTGTTCATGACCGTGCGGGCTGCTTTGATCACACCCTGAGGACCGTTTGCCTCGTCATCATTCTTATATGTCTGATAGACAGCCAGCAGGATGGGAAGGGCGAGGGCGATGTATTTGTTCTTCTTCGCATCGGCCGCCTTCTTTTCGTTCATGACATCGATCTTGATCTGCATCAGCTTCATGTCTCTTTGCAGTTTATCGGTTCTGGGATGCAGGAAACTGATCATTTCCTTTGCCATTTTCGCCATCTGCACAAGCGAGACGATCAGGGTGATTATGAGCACGGCGATGGCCGCGTAAAGAATCCAGTAATTATAAGGATAAATATTCGGCATATATCTTTTACCTCTTTGGTTTATCATAACATGAAAACCTTAATAATGAACATGACTGATTGTCGTGGACAAAAAAGAAAGCACGTGTTTTAATATGCGCATGAAGAAAACCGTGCAGATTGTACTGCTTTCCGATAACCACGGATTGCGTGAACCGCTTGAATATGTCCGCAGAGTGCATCAGGGTGCGGATGCCTTTATCCATTGCGGCGATGTGGAGCTGCCGACCTATCTGGTTGACGGCTTTGCGGTCGTGCAGGGCAACAATGACAATTACCAGCAGTTTCCCGCCAGACGGATCATCGAGCTCGGTGATCACCGCATCTATGTATGTCATGGCCACCGCGACATGTTTTTCGGCAATTTTGACATGCTCTCAGCAAAAGCGAAGGCGGAGGACTGCGATATCGTCTTCTTCGGACATACGCACATTCCGTTCGACAGAACCATCGACGGCGTGCGTGTTCTCAATCCCGGATCAATATGGATGAACCGCGACGGTTCGGAACCTTCCTATATGATTGTCAGGCTGGAAGGAAAGGATATTCACGTCGAACGGAAAACATTCCGAAAATCGGACTTGAAAAAGTAATTCGAGTTTGATATATTATTAGAGCTGTCGTGGTAGCTCAGCTGGATAGAGCTTCCGCCTTCTAAGCGGACGGTCTTGGGTTCGAGTCCCAACCACGACGCCATTGATCGGCTGAAATCCGAAAGGACTTCAGCCTTTCATTTTTTCCGAAGTGATATATATTCATTACAGGAGATCATAAGATATGAAGAATTATTATGATGAGCTGATTGAGGAAATTGAGGAACTGATGGAAAACGGACACATTGATGAAGCTCTGTTCACCATTCAGAAAGAACTCAGAATGCCATATGTTCCGCAGGAGACCGAAACCCGTTTGAAAAAACTGCGCAAGGATCTGAATGCGATGAAGGCTGAGAAGACTTCCATGAAAGAAGACAGCATGGATGTATTGCTCAGACAGCTCAAAGGGGATGATATGTCACAGCTGCGTGCAGCCGCTGCCCTTGGCAAGCGCAGTCTGCGCGAATGCACGGATGCGATCGGCTCATATCTGGCTTCTGATCCGTGTCCGGAAGCGGCGGCTCTGATCATCGAGGCCATCGCCGAGCAGGAAATCAATGAATCCTTCCTGTATGTTCATGGCGGGATCGAAGCGGAATTCTGGGGAAACAGCCTTGTTCCGTGTACGGAAAGCGCCGGCTTTGTCAGTGCCCTGGAATATCTGAAAGACTGGGTGAGCAATGACAACCCGAGCATGTATGCGATGTGCAGAACACTTCTCATCCGGGAAGTATATATGTTTCTGCCGCTTTCCTATGATGCGGATGAAGGGAAGGATCTTGCCATGCATATCCTGGAACAGGTGTCCGGACTCAATGATGATGGCGTCACATATCGTGAAGTGATCGCAAAATATGGCAAAGAATTAAACACCAGCCTGAAATCTTAGCACTTATCGCTTGACAGTGCTAAAAGCTGCATGTATGATTTAACAGTCTTAACAGTCCGTTGAGAACAAAAGATAGTTTTAAAGCCTGTTATTTGTTATAATAGATCGGCAAAATATCAGAAGGAGACAGCAAAAATGGCTACATGGACATTAAAACAAAAGTCAGTTGGTGACATGATCGTCACAATTGAAGGCGAAGAATGGAAAAAGGCGGTAAACAAGGCATTCAAGAAACTCGCAAAGAACCTTGAAATGCCGGGCTTCCGCAAGGGCAGCGCGCCGATTTCACTGGCTGAAAAGAGAATCCCCGCTGCAGAGCGCTTCCTGGAAGCAGTCAACGAAAATGCAAACGAATGGATGCGCAATGGTCTGAAGGAACTGGGTCTTTCCCCGATCACTCAGCCGCAGCTTGACATCAAGGATGTCAATGAAGAAAAGGTTGAACTGGTTTACACATTCACAGTTGAACCGGAAGCGAAGGTCGGCGACTACAAGGCTCTCGAATACAAAGTTGAAGATTACACAGTCACAGATGATGAAGTGAATGAGGAAATCGGCAGAATGCGTAACCAGTATGCCGATATGGAAGTCAAGGAAGGCGAAGCTGAAAACGGCGACACTGTAAACATTGACTATAAGGGCCTTAAGGACGGCGTTGCATTTGACGGCGGCACAGCGGAAGGCTATGATCTCGAACTGGGCTCCGGCTCATTCATTCCGGGCTTTGAGGAACAGCTTGTCGGTGTCAAGGCAGGCGATGAGAAGTCTCTGAACCTGAGCTTCCCGGCTGACTATCATGCTGAGGATCTGGCAGGTGCGGATGTTGTCTTTGAAGTCAAGGTCAACGAAGTCAAGACAAAGAGCATTCCTGAACTGGATGATGACTTTGCAAAGGAACTCAACATCAAGGGCGTTGAAACTGTTGAGGATCTGAACAAGAATGTCAGGGAACGTCTTGAAACAAGAAAGAAGAATGACGCTGAAAACAAGGCTCAGAATGATCTCATGGAAGCGTTCGCCGAAATCGTCGACGTTGATATTCCGGATGTCATGATTGAGGAAGAGGTTCAGGGTCAGATCAACCAGCTGGCCAACCAGCTGCAGCAGTATGGCATGAGCCTGACAAGCTACCTGCAGATGATGGGTCAGAGCGCGGATGATCTCAAGGCTTCCTACAGTGATCAGGCAGCCAAGACCGTCAAGATCAGACTCGGTCTGGAAGCAGTTGCCAAGGCTGAAAATCTCGAGCCGAGCGACGAGGATATCCAGAAGCAGTATGAGGAAATCGCTGAACAGTATGGCATGAAGATTGATGAGGTCAAGACATATATCAGTGAGGATATGATCAGAACCGATGTCCGCAACATGAAGGCCATGGAACTTCTGAGAGGCGAAGGCACACCTGCAGCTGAATAAGTGAATTGAAAAAATAAGACGCCATGCGTCTTATTTTCACAAATATGAACAGAAAAGGAGGATTGCATATGAGTCATAACATGACAGTCATTGCACCCGCTGTATGCACCAGGGGAATCATTCTGTTCCCCGGTCAGGACGTTACGATCGAAGTCGGCAGAGCAAAGTCGCTCACCGCCGTCAACACCGCTCAGACCGAAAACGACGGGATGGTATGGATCGTATGTCAGAAAGATATTATGGTTGACGATCCCAAGGAAGCGGATCTCTACCGTATGGGAACACTGGCGAAGATCAAGGTTGTCCGCCGCAAGGAAGGTTTCATGCGTGTTACCTTCACCGGCATGAAGCGCGCTGAGATCGTGAATCTGACTGATGACGGCAGAATGATGAGCGCCGAAGTCAGACCCGTCGATGAAATCCAGGGTGATTCCCAGGAGGAGATGGCGCTGGTCAAGAAGATCGTCAGTGAATTCGAAAACATGTCCAATGTGTCCCAGGTTTTCCCGCCTGAGATGATTCAGCAGATGTCCAGAGGAATCAGTGCGATTTCCCTGAGCGATCAGTTTGCCCAGTATTTCATGTTCGACCAGAACACCAAGCAGAAGCTTCTTGAAACACCGGAAGTCAATGAACGGATGTATATCATCATTTCCGAAATCGAGAAGCAGCAGAAATACACGCAGATTGAACAGCTGATCAATGAGAAGGTCAAAGAACGCATTGATGATGGACAGAAGGAATATTATCTGCGTGAAAAGCTGAAGGCAATCAAGGAGGAGCTCGGCGATGTGACCAACTTCTCGGATGATACGGCTCAGCTGCGTGAGATGATCGAGAAGAATCCCTATCCCCAGCACGTCAAGGAGAAAGCTCTGGAGGAGCTTCAGAGATATGAAATGCTGCCGCCGGGAAGCGGAGAGGCAAGCGTTGAAAGAAGCTATCTTGACTGGCTGCTCAAGGTTCCCTGGTGGCAGGAAACCGATGACAACGAAGACCTCAAAGCGGTCAGAGGCGTTCTTGATGCGGACCATTACGGTCTGGAGAAGGTCAAGGACAGAATCATGGAATATCTTGCTGTCAAGCAGATGACCGGCAATCTCAATGCGCCGATTCTCTGCCTGGTCGGTCCGCCTGGAGTCGGCAAGACATCTCTTGCCAAGTCCATTGCCAGAAGCCTTGACAGAAAGTTCGTCAAGATGAGTCTTGGCGGCGTCAGGGATGAAGCTGAAATCCGCGGTCACAGAAGAACCTATCTCGGTTCGCTGCCCGGCCGTGTCATTCAGGGCATGAAGAAGGCAGGTGTGATCAACCCTGTCTTCCTGATTGATGAAATCGACAAGATGGGCGCCGATTACAAGGGCGATCCCAGTGACGCATTGCTGGAAGTGCTTGATCCGGAACAGAACAGCGTATTCTCCGATCATTATCTGGAAGAGCCGTATGATCTGTCCAAGGTCATGTTCATCGCCACCGCGAACTATCTTGAAAACATTCCCGCTCCGCTCAGAGACAGACTGGAAATCATCCAGCTGCCTTCCTATACGGAGATTGACAAGCTGCATATTGCCCATGAACATCTGGTTCCCAAACAGCTTGCCGCAAACGGCCTCAAGAAGAATCAGTTCAAGCTGAATGATACGGAAGTGCTTGACCTCATCCGCCATTACACAAGAGAAGCGGGTGTCAGACAGCTCGAAAGAGTGATTGCCTCACTGTGCCGCAAAACCGTTCTGGCGATTCTCAATGACGGCAAGAAGTCGGTTTCCGTAACCAAAAAGCTCGCGACAAAGTGGCTTGGCAAGGAAATATATGAATACGGCGCTAAGGAACGCGATGATCAGGTGGGCGTAGTCACCGGACTTGCTTATACAGAATTCGGCGGCGATGTGCTTCAGGTTGAAGTGAATCACTTCGAAGGCAAAGGAAAGCTGATCATCACCGGTCAGCTGGGCGATGTCATGAAGGAAAGTGCTGAAATCGCACTGGACTATGTCAAGGCGCATGCCCATGAGCTCGGCATTGATCCCAAAGTCTTTGACACCAATGACATTCATATCCATGTGCCCGAAGGAGCCGTTCCCAAGGATGGTCCTTCCGCCGGTGTCACGCTGACAACAGCACTTGTATCCGCTCTCAGTGACAGAGCGGTCAGAAGTTCTCTGGCCATGACCGGTGAAGTGACCCTGAGAGGAAATGTGCTGCCGATCGGCGGTCTTCGTGAAAAGTCACTGGCTGCGCACCGTGTGGGTATCACAAAGATTCTGATCCCCGAGAAGAATCTGCGCGATCTTGACGATGTGCCGCAGGCCGTTAAGGATTCCATCGAATTTGTGCCCGTTGAAAATGTGTCACAGGTTCTGAAGGAAGCTCTGGTGTAATCATGCAGTACCATGAGGCGAAACTTCTCGCTACTGCCGCCAATGAAAGCCAGTGGCCCAAGAGCGATCTTTGCGAAATCATCTTCGCAGGCCGCTCCAATGCCGGCAAAAGCACTCTGATCAACGGACTGGTCAACCGCAAAAACCTGGCTTACTCCGGTAAAACGCCCGGTAAGACACGTCTGCTCAACTTCTTCATCGTTGATGACAGAGTGGTGTTCACCGATGCGCCGGGATACGGCTATGCGACCAGCGATGCCAAAAGCGCGCTTGCCTTTGAAAAACTGATCGATCCGTATTTCCATAACCGTAAACAGCTGAAGGGAATGATCCTGGTTGCCGATGTTCGCAGGGTGCCCAGCGAAGACGATATCACGATGGTTGATTATGCCAGAAAGGCACATCTTTCCATCATCGTCGCCTGCACCAAAGCGGACAAGCTCGGCCAGGGTGCCGTCAAGGCAAATATGAAAAAAATCGCTGAGACACTCGGCGTCAATGAAAGACTGCTCGTGCCGGTCGCTTCTCTCAAAAAGACGGGAATGGATCAGCTGTGGCAGATGATTGACCGTCTGGTGGAACAGGCGCAATAAACCAAACGGACATCCGGAACCTGATCCGGATGTCTTTTTTAATATGTGTTTTGCTCTGTATTGACAGCTTGACAATTGTTGGGAAAGCTCCAGTGAATATGATAGAATAGTTCAGTCGGAGGTAATTCGATGAAAGTGTTAATCGCTGCCGGGGGAACCGGCGGTCATATAGTACCGGCTGTATCGCTTGCCAATGTGCTCAGAAAGCAGCAGCCGGACAGCAGAATCGTGTTCTTCGGCTCAAGCAACCGTATGGAAGCCACGGTCATTCCGGAAGCGGGATATCCGTTCCATGGCGTGCAGATGAGCGGAATGAACAGCGGGATCAGTGCAAAGGTGCGCTCAGCTGTGTCCCTGATCAAGGCACGCAAGGCATGCCGCCAGCTGATCCGGATGCAGAAGCCCGATATTGTCGTGGCATTTGGCAATTATATTTCCGTGCCCATTGTATATGAGGCAAAACGGGCAGGAATCCCCGTGATTCTTCATGAGCAGAACAGCTTTGCCGGCAAGGCAAACCGTCTGCTTGCCCGCACAGCGGATGCGGTAGTCTGCTGCTATGAAAGCAACCTTCAGCAGATGCCTGCTGAAAAGTGCAGGGTTTACGGCAATCCGGCTGCCACTCTGGCGGTTTCAAGCGCATTTGATGCCGAGGAAGTCAGAAACATGGGTCTTGATCCCGATCGTCCTTTTGTTGTCTTTATGATGGGATCATTGGGCAGCTCATCCGTTTCCGCCGTGATCGATGAGGCATGCGCGAAATTTGATGACTCCTATCAGGTGATCATTGCCGCAGGTCGCGACAATGATTATGAATTCCATACAAAAAGTGAGGGAAACATCCGCATTGTGCCTTTTGTCAACGGCCGTTCCATGCTTAAGGGCTGCACGCTTGCCGTCACCCGCGCAGGCGCAACCACAATGGCGGAGATTACGGCGCTGGGCACACCGGCAATCCTGATTCCTTCGCCCAATGTTGCAAACAACCACCAGGTATACAACGCCAAAGCGCTGGCTGATCATGGCGGCGCCCTCATGATTGAGGAAAAGGATCTGAATGCGGATGTGCTTGCGGCAGCCGTGAACAGACTGATGAAAGATTCATACGCAAGAGAAGAAATGAGAGAGAATGCGCTGAAGGCCGCAAACAGCGATGCTGCCTACCGCATGATCGATCTGATGGAGGAAATGATTCGCAAATGAAAAACATATATGAAGAGCTGCTGGGTTACAGCGAAGTCGATGTGGATCATTCCCTTGCCGCAATGACAACATTGCGGATCGGCGGAAAAGCCAGCTATACCGTTTATCCGGAGAACCAGGTCGCCCTGGATTCCATTATGCGCCTGATCAAAGAGCGTAATATTCCTTATAAAGTGATCGGAAAGGGAAGCGATCTTCTTTGTTCCGATGATGATTTCGAAGGTGTGATTATCCGTCTCGACCGGCATTTCCATCACAGCTATTTTGATGATTGCGTGGTGAGTGCCCAGGCGGGCTGCTCGATCATCATGCTTGCCGTTGAGGCGATGAAACGCGGGCTTTCCGGACTGGAATTCGCCAGCGGCATCCCCGGAACAATCGGCGGCGCCATCTTCATGAACGCAGGTGCATACAAATCAAGCATGTCCGACATTCTTGATGAGGTGCTTGTTTTAAGAGACGGCAGAATTGAATGGATCAAGGCGGAAGAATGTGAATTCGGCTACCGCTCCAGTATTTTTCAGAAGCATCCCGACTGGATTATTCTGGCTGCGCGCATGACCCTCACCCCGAAGGATTCCCGTGAGATCTCCGATCTGATGGAAGACAGAAGGAAAAGAAGAATGGCTTCACAGCCGCTGGATTTTCCGACCTGCGGCAGTGTGTTCCGCAATCCCGAGGGAATGAATGCATGGCAGCTGATCGATGGGATCGGCTACCGCGGCAAGCGGATCGGCGATGCCATGGTTTCAGAAAAGCACTGCAATTTCATCTGCAATATGGGCAATGCGAAAGCCAGCGATTATCTTAAACTTGTCAGAGAGATCCAGGAAAAGGTCCTGGAGAAATACGGTGTTGAACTGCACACGGAAATGGAGTTGTTCAATTGGACGCAGATCGTGTAAATCGTGAAGAGGATGTCATTGATATTCCGGTAGGGGTACAGCAGCTGTTTGATGAGCGCAAACGCAGGGCAATCAACAGAAATGTGAGAAAGCAGGAACCCATGCTTTACCGGATTGCAGTGATTTGCGGGGCAATCATTGTAATGTTTGCCTATTTTATGATGCCTGTTTCAAGGGTGCACGGCATTTCAGTCAGCGGCAATCTCAATCTCAGCCGCAGCTATATTCTGGATCTGGCCGGTGTCTCTGATCAGAGCATTTATTATCTGAGCCTGCCGTTTCTGCTGGAAAGCAGACTGGAACATGATCCTCTGATTGAAAAGGCGCAGGTGACCCTGGAAAGAGACAATACCATTGCCATTTCCGTTGATGAGGAGGATCTGCTTGGCTACCGCTATGATGAGGAGCCGGTGCTGCTGCTGACCGATGGCACCCTTGTGCCTCTGAAAAGCGAATATCTTGATGTGATTTCCAGAATTCCGCTGGTGATCGGTTTCAATACGGAGGAGCAGACCGCAAAGCTTTGCCGCTGCTTTGCGGATGTGGATCAGGCGATGATCCGCGATATTTCCGAAATATCACAATATTCGCTCAGCTATGATCCCCAGGCGATCCGCGTGCTCATGCGCTCGGGCGGCTATTTCATGGGCAATTACTACAACATCACGGTTCTGAACAGATACTGGGATATCTACAATCATCAGAATGACAAGTCACAGTGCATCTTTGCGGATGATTCTCTGACCAGCGCCTATTCCAAGGTATGTCCCTGGAATGAAGAGGTCGTTGACAAGGAATACTGGAAGGATGAAAAAGGCAATGTCATCACCAATACATACGGCGACAAAGTCGAGAAGCATTATTATCTGGATGAAGCAGGCAATTTTGCACTCGATGAGAAAGGAAACAGAATTCCTGTGCCGATCTCATTGCAGGGCTTCGAGGTTCCCGATGAGCTCTTCCTGAAGCATTATGAAAAAGGCTTCTACAAAACCGGAAAACTGGAAATTCCGGAAGGCTATGATGAGAATGCCGAAGAGACCGAAGAGCCGGAAGAATCCCCTGAGGCAACAGATGAGGCTGCCGCCGAAGAAAGCAATCCAGATGAAAATGCAGAAAACACTGCGGAAGAATCCGTTCAGCCTGCAGAAGAAAGCGGTGATACGCCCCAGGATGAAGGCTGATTCAGACATATATGCGTAGTATTTGCTATAATATTCCGGAAGGAGCTTGAATTATGACAGTGGAAAAAACAACAAATTACGGAACAATCAATGTTTCAGAAGAAGCGGTTGCCAGCCTGGCGGGCTCTTTGATCACCGAGTGCTACGGTGTTGTCGGTATGGCCAGCAAGCAGGTTCTCAGAGACGGCTGGACCGAACTGCTCAAAAAAGAAAACTATTCACGCGGTGTCGTTGTCCGCAAGGGTGAAAACGGCCTTGAAATTGATCTGTATATTATTGTCAGTTTCGGTGTCAGAATATCGGAAGTTGTTCAGGAGGCACAGAAAAAAGTCAAGTATGTCCTCGAAAAGACACTGAACATGCCGGTGGCAGCCGTCAATGTCTTTGTACAGAGCGTGCGTGCAGTCGGTTGATGCAGGAGAGGGGACTGACATGGAAAAGATCAATGGTAAAATTCTGCGCGAGATGCTGGAAAGCGGATCGAGCAATCTGAACAATCATAAAAAAGACGTTGACGCGCTTAATGTCTTTCCGGTACCGGATGGCGATACCGGCACAAATATGTCACTCACATTCACAAACGGTATTTCGGAAGTGCACAAGAGCGGTTCCGATTCACTGCCTGTGATTGCCAAAACACTTTCCCGCGGTCTTCTCATGGGAGCACGCGGAAACTCGGGCGTCATTCTTTCCCAGATCTTCCGCGGATTCAACCAGGCGGTTGCCGGCAAGGTGGAATTAAGCGCTGCTGAATTCTCCGAAGCAATGCTCAACGGTTCCAAACTCGCTTATAAAGCAGTCATGAGACCGGTTGAAGGAACCATCCTGACCGTGATCCGTGAAAGCTCGGAAAATGCCCACGCATTCATTCTTGAAAATCCGGAAGCTTCCATGAAAGAGTTTATGGAAGTCATGGTCGCCGAGGCTGAAAAATCCCTCGCCAACACTCCGGAACTGCTGCCGGTGCTCAAGGAAGCACACGTGGTGGACTCCGGCGGAAGCGGCCTTCTGAAGATTCTGGAAGGCTTCAAGGCAAGTCTGGAAGGCAATCCGTTCGTCGAAAGCGCTAAGATTCCGGTCAAGAAGGAAGAAAAGAGCGATAAGGCTTCCGGCTACCGCACAGAATTCATTCTCGAGATGAATGATGCCGGTATGAAGAGCTTCAATGAGGAGCGTATCCGCAAGAATCTGAACC
Source organism: uncultured Erysipelotrichaceae bacterium (assembly GCA_902761625.1). Lineage (GTDB taxonomy): Bacteria > Bacillota_I > Bacilli_A > Erysipelotrichales > Erysipelotrichaceae > Bulleidia. The sequence continues at coordinate 8,257 of CACWLH010000042.1, read as the reverse complement.
GTCTTGGCAACAAGATCACGCTGATCATCGAAGACAATGTGATCAAGCTGAGAATGAACACCATGATGCCCGGTGATGTGCTGACACTCGGTCAGAGATACGGTGAATTCAAGAAAGTGCAGATCGAAAATATCCAGGATGATCTGAAGCCTTCAATCATTCAGGATGAACCGGTCAAAAAGGTTGAGGAAAAGGAATACGGCATCATCTCCGTGGCTGCCGGCGACGGCATCCGCAAGCTGTTCACCGAATACAGAACCGACGTGGTTGTTTCCGGCGGACAGACTATGAATCCTTCCACAAGCGATTTCGTGGAAGCGATCAAAAAGGTCAATGCCAGACATATCTATATCCTGCCCAACAACTCCAATATCATCATGGCTGCCAAACAGGCCGCGGATGTGACGGAAGGCAAGGATATCATTGTTCTTGAAACCAAATCCATTCCCCAGGGACTTTCCGCATGTATCTCATTCAATCCGGACGCATCGGTTGAAGAGAATACGGAAATGATGAAAGATGCCATTGCCAATGTCCGCACCGGTCAGGTGACCTATGCGATCAAGGACACATCCGTCGACGGACGTGAAATCCATGAAGGCGATTATATGGGTCTGTTTGACAAGGACATCGTTGTCATCGACAAGGACAAGATGACAACTGCAAAACAGCTGATTGAAAAGATGATCGATGAGGACAGCGAGATCGTCACCTTGATCAGGGGCGAGGACGCAACCGAAGAGGAATGCGCTGAACTCGAAGAATTCATCAGCGAAAACTATGAGACAGATGTCGATGTGCAGAACGGCGGCCAGCCGGTCTACAGCTTCATCATCGGCGTCGAATGATTCCTTTGACCGGAGGAGTTGATTCCTCCGGTTTTTTTTCAGAATTGAACATAAAAGAGATAACAAGGCGCTCAGGTTCAAGGATGATTCTGCATTGGAATATGCCTGAATGCCTTCTGGCGGTATATAATAGACGCAAAAGTTAGATTAGACTAATTTGAATGTCACGGGAGTATTGCTATGAATCAGCTGAACAGACAATGGTTTTATATCGGTTTTCATAAGAAACTCAGACAGGCATATGGAAAAGAAAAAGCAGATGAGATCTGGAAGAATGCCGCCGATGAATATGCCCGTATGATCAAAGAACATCCGGACTGGAAAAAGGCAAACGGGAATATGGTGCTTCCTGCGGCAGCCCTGTATAAAGCTTTGCCCGAAAGCGACAGATTGAAGATGCTTTGTGCATATGGGAACGAGATGGGAGGGGTGTTTGCTTCAGCCGTACATTGCATCACCGGGATCCCGGGCATCAGTGGCCTGATCTGGAAAAACATCGCAGCGCTCATGGATACCATGAGTTCCGAAAAACACGGCTACCGCAGAAACATCGTCTCAGAACCGCCTTTCATGTATGGGGTGGATATATTGTCATGTCCGTATCATGAGCTTGCAAAACAGGCAGGATGTGAAGAGGCAGTGCTTTGTATCTGTCACATGGACAAAGCCTATATGCAGGGATTCCAGCATATCCGCTATGAAAGAAGCGGTGCTGTGTCCGAAGGCGATCCCGCCTGCGATTACAGACTGCATTATGATAAATAAAGTGCACATGTCATGTTCATGCATCTTTGCATGCAAAGACATGTCTTGAGTTGATGTTTCATGGCATAATAGGAACAGATAAATGGAGGACATATCATCGTATGAGTTTCCCGAAGAATTTTTTATGGGGCGGTGCTGTCGCAGCCAATCAGCTGGAAGGCGCATGGCTGACTGACGGCAAGAAGCCCAATGTGACCGATATCATGGTCGGCATCGGCTCCCGTCATCCCGGTATCCGCTGGAATGAGGAAAGTGGCAAATATGAAATGGCGCTTGATCCGCAGCTCAAATATCTTTCCCATGAAGGAATTGATTTCTATCACCGCTATCCCGAAGACCTGAAACTGATGGCAGGCATGGGATTCAACTGTTTCCGCACATCCATCGCCTGGGGAAGAATCTTCCCGGACGGGGATGAGAGTGAACCCAATGAAGCCGGCCTTGCATTCTATGACAGACTGTTTGATGAAATGCATAAGAACGGCATGGAGCCGGTGATCACGCTGTCCCATTATGAAACACCGCTGCATCTGCTGACTGAATATGGCGGCTGGTCCAATCCGAAGCTGATCGGTTTCTGGAACAATTATGTGACAACCGTGTTCAACCGCTACAAGGGCAAAGTGAAATACTGGCTGACTTTCAATGAAGTCAACGCCATGCTCAGAAATCCGTTTGTGGCCGGCTCCGTACTGACCATTGACAATCCCGCAGATCCGTCCGATCCGATCGGTTCAACCACTCAGAAGGACATCTGGCAGGGCTATTACAACATTCTTGTCGCAAATGCCGAAACGGTGAAAACCGCACATGAGATTTCAGATGAGTTCAAGGTTGGCTGCATGCTGACATGCTCGGGTGTTGCCACATATCCTTATAACTGCAATCCGCAGAATGTGCTGGGCGCAATGCATACGCAGAGAATGGCGGTCTTCTACATGGGCGATCCGTTCTGCCTCGGTGAGATTCCGGGCTATGTGAAGCGGATCTGGAATAAGAATCCGGAAGTGAAGCCGGTAATGGATGAGGAAGGACTGAAACTCATCAAAGAGAATACGGTCGATTTCTTCTCATTCAGCTATTACCGCTCGGCTGTCTATGATACGGATGCGGAAATGACATCCAACACCGGCGGCATCAAGGGCAAGGAGAATCCGTTCCTCAAGGAATCCAGCCCGAAGCCCTGGTCATGGGCAGTGGATCCGGAAGGCATCCGGTATACACTCAACACCCTTTATGACCGTTACAGACTGCCGATGTTCATCGTTGAAAACGGCATTGGTCTGGATGAAGGACCGGATGAGAACGGAAAGATCGATGATCCGTTCCGTGTTCGCTATCTTGAGGCTCATCTGAAACAGGTCCATGAAGCGATTCTGGATGGCGTTGATGTGATGGGCTATCTCTGGTGGGGACCGATCGACGTTGTCTCCGCCGGCACAGGCGAAATGAAAAAACGCTATGGTTTCATCTATGTGGACCGCTTCAATGACGGCACCGGAACCCTTCAGCGCAGCATCAAGAATTCTTATTACCGCTATCAGGAAATCATCGCTTCCAACGGTGAAATATTATTGGAGAAAGAATCATGAAACAGCTCGGCATTTCCGTTTATCCGGAACACACAACCAAAGAAAAAGCTTACGCCTATATGAGAAAGGCGGGGGCGCTCGGATTCAAAAGAGTCTTCACATGTTTCCTGTCCGTGACAGAATCAAAGGAAGACACAATCGCCAATTTCAAAGAATTCTGCGAAGTGGCGCATGAGGCAGGCATGATTGTTTCCGCGGACACCAATCCAGCCGTGTTCCGCAAGCTTGATGCGACGCCTTACGATCTTTCCGTATTCAACGAGATCGGCCTGGATATCATCCGTCTTGACGGTCATTTCGGCGATGTCGAGGATATCGCCATCACCCATAATCCTTACGGCATCCGGATTGAATACAACGCTTCCGGAACGATTGCCATCGATAATCTGTTAAGATGCGGCGCAGATGCGGAAAACATGTGCTTCTGCTCAAACTTCTTCCCTCAGCGCCATACCGGTATGGGACTGGACCGCTATATCGAACTTTCAAAAAGATACCGCGATGCGAATATGCGGGTGGCAAGCTTCATTTCCTCACAGCAGAAAAACACCTTCGGCCCATGGCCTGTATATGAGGGACTGCCCACCATTGAAATGCACCGCGATCTTCCGATTGATCTGCAGTTAAGACATATGAATGCGATCAATCTTGCCCAGGATATCCTGATCGGCAACTGCTTCGCATCCGATGAGGAACTTGAAATCCTGGCCAATACCGATCTGACCAAGATCAATATGAAGATTGATCTTGAAGAGGGAATCAGTGAGACCGAGAAAGAGATCATCTTCTGGGACAAGCACCAGCACCGTGATGACTGCAATGATCTCATCATCCGCTCCTCCATGCCCAGAGTCATCTTCAAAGGCAAATCCATTCCGGTCAGAGAAAGAAAAGACAGAATGTGCCGCAGAGGCGATGTCGTCATCGTCAATGACAACCTGGAACATTACAGAGGCGAACTCTGGATTCTTCTCAAGGATCTGGAACTCTCCGATGAATACAACCTGGTCGGCCATCTGAGCGAACATGAGGATATTCTTCTCGACTGGATCAAGCCGAGATTCCTGTTCGGACTGATCTGATCAGACAATATGAAAACACCGTCCTTCCCGTATGTTGCGGGAAGGACGGTGTTTTTCAGTCTGCGATCAGTTTCTGTCCCATGAAGAAGCCGCCTTCATCCTCATCCAGTACCTTGAAACCGTTATGAAGATAGAAGGAGACCGCTCTCTGATTGGCACGCGCAACGCCAAGGCAGATGCCTTTGACATGATGCTGTTTCAAGAGATCAAGCATCGCCTCCATGAGCATGGTGCCGTGATGATTGCCGGTGTATTCCTCGATGATATCGATATGCAGATGGGCGGGATATTCCTCATATGCAAGGCTGTATTCATTCAGTCCGTCTTCAACGCGCTGAATATACGGCTCGCCAAGCTTTCTGATTTCCTGTGCATAGGGCTGCATGTTCTCTGCCCATCTTTGCGCATCTTCAGCCCAGAGAATATATCCTCTGGGAATATTTTCTTCATCCATGAGCATTAGCGCATGTTCATGATCGAGATATTCATCGCAATACATCAATAATGAGAAACGTCCGTGACGTTCATCAGTTCTTGCACGTTCACTTGCCGTGGCAAGATGAATGCGCTGCATTGCCTCACGGTATTCAGGAGAATAGGGGACAATCCTCATTCTTATTCTCCAAGGCGCATTCTGCGGATGGTCGGCCATAATGCCTTGTCAAGAGCCGGCACAACGATCGCGGCCAGGATGGTTTCGGCAATGCCGTTGGTGGTGATGACACCGAGAATGATTCCGGTCACCGCAGCTGTCTCAACGCCAAGGGCCAGGGCATATTTGGGGGCGAAGAAGATATAGATCAGTCCCATGACAAGCAGGGTGTGAATCATTGTGTTGACCGCGGCGCTGATTGCGCATGCAGTCAGATTTCCGGTCTTCTTTCTGAGCATGCGGAACATCTTGCCGCTTAACCAGCCAAGCAGGATACGCGGACCGAAGACGATGATCAGCGATGCGAAGTTGCCTGAAATGCCGCCGACCGTGATAAAGGGCGAAAACAGGAATGAAGTGACGCCGGGAGAGAATGTGGCTCTTAACATGGAAGTCAGACCGAATACGAAACCGATCAGAGCGCCATACTTTGTGCCAAGGAAGATACCGGCGAGAATGACGGGAATGTGCATGGTGGTCACGTTGATGGCACCGATGGGAATATAGCCGATGGGTGTCAGAGTCATGACAACCTGCAGTGCGATAAAGAACGCGGCCAGGGTGAGCTGGCGGATCTGTGTGCTCTTGTTCATTTTGGAAACCTCCAACAGAAACGCATTATACCACAGAATGGCTTTTGCAATTTTTAATGATAAAATATCACCATGAAAACGATACGCGTGGCCGCAGCAGTGATTGTGCGCAATCAGATGATCTTCGCTGCGGAAAGAGGCTATGGCAGCCATATGGGCTGGGAGTTTCCCGGCGGAAAGATCCGTGAGAATGAGAGCGGTGAAGAGGCGATTGTCCGTGAGATCCGCGAAGAGCTTTCGGCGGATATCATTCCGTATCATCAATTGATGACGCTGGAACATGATTATGATGACTTTCATCTTTCCATGGATGTCTTTCTCTGCACACTCAAAGGCAGTGAGCCCGTATTAAGCGAGCACCGCTCGGCCAGATGGCTTACAATCAGACAGCTGGATGAGGTTGCCTGGCTTGAGGCTGACCGCAAGATCATTCCGTTCATTGTGGAATATGCAGAAAAGTGCGGCTTATGAAGAAATGATCCTGAAAAGTCATTCTTTCATCGGCCGGTTTCAGAAAACCATTCATGAAATGATATAATGATTTCATGGAACTTAACGACCGGCAATTCAGACTGACCAAGACAAGACTGGAAGCTCTTGACCGTCTTCATATCCATACGGCAGAAGAGCTTCTTTCATATTATCCGTTCCGCTATGAGACACTTGAAGTGAGTGATTATGAATCATGGAAGATCAAGGACAAAATCACCCTGGAAGCCGAAGTTGTATCTCCGGTCAGATCCTTCCGTCGTGGCAGACTGACCACCAGCTCCTTTGAGATTTCAGCTTATGATCAGATTTTCAAGGTGACCATTTTCAACCGTCCCTGGGCACGCAATCTTACCCTGAACCAGAAGATCACCCTGCATGGCATCTATAACGGCAACAGACGGATCACGGCGATGAGCTATGATACAAAGCCGCTGGCCGAACACGATGCCGTCACGCCGGTTTACAGCAGTGTGGAAGGGGTGAAACAGAAAACCATCCGGGCATGTATTGAACGGGTCTATGAGGTGATGTGCAATGAGATCATGGACATTGTTCCGGAAGAATTCATTTCCGCGTACCGTCTGTTAAGAAAAGCGGAAGCGCTGCGCCGGATCCATTTCCCGTCCAGCATGAATGATGTGCAGTCCGCTGTGCGCACCTTGAAATATGAGGAATTCCTGCGTTATTTCACCGCCATCGAAATGATGAAGAACGAGGATTACGCAGGCATGCAGAGATCCCCGCGCAATGTGAACACAATGAAAGTGAAGCAGGTGATTGCAAATCTGAAATACCATCTGACAAAGGATCAGATTTCAACGCTTGGCGATATCATTCATGATCTTGGCAAGACAAGACCGATGTATCGTCTGGTGCAGGGAGATGTCGGCTGCGGCAAGACCGCGGTGGCGGCCATTGCCATGTATGGGGCTGTGACTGCCGGTGTGCAATGCGCCCTGCTGGCGCCGACGGAAATCCTTGCCCGTCAGCACCTACAGAGTGTGCGTGAAATCCTCAAAGGCACAGACACACGGATTGAAGTGCTTTATTCCGGTCTTTCGAGTGCGGAGAAAAAACGGATTCTTGATGAAACCGCAGCCGGAGAGATTGAAATTCTGATCGGCACCCATTCCATCATCCAGGATGCGGTGGTGTTCCATAACCTTGGTTTTGTGGTGGCGGATGAGCAGCAGCGCTTCGGAGTCGAACAGCGCAAGGCGCTCAGAAACAAAGGTGAGGGAACGGATCTTCTGTTAATGAGCGCGACCCCGATTCCGCGCACCCTTGCCTCAACCCTGTATGGCGATATGGAGGTGTCCACAATTGAGACGATGCCGCCGGGCAGAAAAGATCCGGTGACTGTCTATATCGAGGAAAACAGTTTCCGCACTGTGCTGGGTGAAGTGAAAGCACTGCTGGCAAAAGGCAGACAGCTTTATATCATCTGCGCGGCGGTTGATTTCAATGAGTCCTACGATGCCCGCAATGTGTATGAGACCGCCCAGAACATTCAGAAGCTTTTTCCGGAATACCATGTGGATCTGCTTCACGGACGCATGAGCAGTGAGGAAAAACAGACCGTCATGAAACGCTTTTATGACAATGAAACCCAGATCCTGGTATCGACGACGGTTGTGGAAGTGGGCATGAATGTGGTCAATGCGACCGGTATGATCATTTATGATGCTGACCGTTTCGGTCTTTCCCAGCTTCATCAATTGCGCGGACGTATTCAAAGAGGCAGTGAACAGGGACATTGCTGGCTGCTCAGCGGCAATCATGATGAGAGTGTGAAAACCCGTCTGAATGTGCTTGTGAAGACCAATAACGGCTTTGAAATATCGTATGAAGATTTACGGCTCAGGGGACCGGGTGATATACTTGGTACAAGGCAGAGCGGCGTGCCTGATTTCATATTGGGAAATCTGGTGGCCGATACAGGAATTATCAATACAGCAAGAAAAGATGCCGCAAAAATCGTGCAGTCACAGGACAATCCCGACTATATCTCATTGATCGAAACTGTCCGTCTGGCAAGAGAAACGAATGCGGATTATGCGGATTAGGAGGCTGACATGGATATTATTGACTGGCTGGCAGAAAGAGGAATTGAAGTAGAGGATAAGGACCTGATTCATCAGGCATTCATTCATTCCTCCTATGCCAATGAATATAAACAGGAACACGACAACGAACGTCTGGAATTCATGGGAGATGCGGTACTGCAGCCTTG
>CACWLH010000041.1 GCA_902761625.1 uncultured Erysipelotrichaceae bacterium | reverse complement strand
GCTTTTCTTCAAATTCCTTCATGAAGCAGACCAGCGCCTTAACACCTTCGATTGGCATCGCGTTATAGAGGCTTGCCCGCATGCCGCCGACGGAACGGTGGCCTTTGAGATTGACGAATCCGGCTGCTTCCGCATCTTTGATAAAGAGGGCGTTGAGCTCATCGCTGTCTGTGACAAAGGGAACATTCATCAATGAACGATCGCATTTGCGTACGGTGCCATGGAACATCTTCGAGCTGTCCAGGAAGTCATAGAGCAATGCTGCCTTTTCCTCATTGCGTTTCTTCATGGCCTCAAGACCGCCCTGTTTCTTCAGCCATTTGAACACTTTTCCGCACATATAGATGTTATAGGTGGGAGGGGTGTTGTAAAGGGATCCGCTGTTGGAATAAGTATCATATCTCAGCATGGTCGGAATCTTTTCGTCCAGATCGCTTCTGATCAGATCCTCTCTGACAATGGCAATTGCCAGTCCGGCCGGACCGACGTTTTTCTGAACGCCGCCCCAGAGAATGCCGAACTTTGAGACATCCAGCGGTTCGGAAAGGAAGCAGGAGGAGATATCCGCCACCAGATCCTTTCCTTTGGTGTCGGGAAGGGTATGGAACACGGTTCCGTAGATGGTGTTGTTGAGGCAGATATAAACATAATCCGCATCCTCATCCACATTCAGATCCGAACAGTCGGGGATATAGGAGAAGGTTTCATCCGCACTTGAGGCAATCGCATTTGCCTTGCCGTATTTCTGTGCTTCCTGCCAGGCTTTCTTTGCCCATTGGCCGGTGATGATATAATCCGCAATGCCGTTTTTCATGAGGTTCATCGGAACCATGGCAAACTGCACATGTCCGCCGCCCTGGATGAAAAGCACTTTGTAGTTGTCAGGAATGTTCATCAGCTCGCGCAGATCCTTTTCCGCTTCATCGATGATCTGCTGATAAGCCTTTGAGCGATGGCTCATTTCCATCACCGACATGCCGGTGCCGTTGTAATCAAGCATTTCCGCAGCCGCTTCTTTGAGCACTTCTTCCGGCATCACGGCCGGACCGGCTGAGAAGTTATAGACTCTTGCCATATTGATTCACCTCACTATGAGCGCCATTATAAAGCATTTATACATTTCTGCAAGGCAGACCGTAGCTGTTTCCGTGATTTACGGATGCTCTGCGGATCGCCTCAGCCATGACATCCGCGGCTAAAGAGCCGGCTGTATTGATATCCGCCTTCACTTTGCCGTTAGCCATCACATAGATGGAGTCGCCGTCAAACATGGTATGGACCGGACGGATCGCACGGGCAAAGCCGTTATGGGCCATTCCGGCGATTTTGGCCAGCTGTGTCTTGTCGAAGTCGCCGTTGGTGATGATGGCGCCGATGGTGGTGTTGGTATTGAACAGATCGGGATTTGCGGAAAGGGCATAAAGACAGTCCGGCGCATTGAGGAATTCATCCTTTTCACGATCATAGATCCCGGCGAGCGTCTGACCGTTATGCTCATCATAGATATCGCCGGCCGCATTGACGGCAACGATGGCGCCGATTTGCAATTCGCCCAGCTGCACCGCATAGCATCCCAGGCCTGATTTCATCGCATAGGCAGGCCCGAGGATCTTGCCGACTGTGGCCCCGCATCCGGCCCCATAGGAGCCTTCTGCAAACCGGGAGGGATCTTCCGCATTGACGCAAGCCTGATAGCCCAGCGCCGCGTCTGGTCTGATCTTTGCGCTGCCGATGCCAAGATCAAACAGACAGCTTGAGACAACGATCGGCACTTTGCCAAAGGCGGTCGGGAAGCCGATGTCTCTTTCCTCAAGATATTTCATCACGCCGCTGCTTGCGTCAAGACCGAAGGCGCTGCCTCCGGAAAGAACAACCGCATTAACGCTGTCATTGGCCGCAAGCGGATTGAGAAGGGCGTTTTCACGGGTGGCGGGAGCGCCGCCCCTGATATCACATCCGCAGACGGTTTTCTCATCAGCCAGGATCACGGTGCATCCGGTGGCTCCGTCCGCATATTCCGCATTGCCCAGACGGTATCCGCTGATTGTTCTGATATCAATTTCATTCATTGTTTTCATTGCTTTCCTCCGTAACAGCAGGATTGAGCAGACCGTAGATCAATGCGGACAGGTCCGCCACCGGCTGTGTGCCGGCATAATTGCCATTGCTCATGATGACTAAGATATAATCCGAATTCTTTCCCCATACAATGGCGGCGTCATTCTCGATGCCGCTGAGTTCTCCGGTTTTGTTGGCGCTCTGGACGTCTTCAGGCAGACCGGCGGGAATTTTGGTGGTGATCTGCTGATTCTTCATCAGTTCGAGAAGTTTCTGAGAAGCCGCTTCTGAAACAAATTCTCCTTGATAGATCTGATTCAGTAGCTCACCGGTTTCACTGACGGTCGTTGTATTGTCGGCATTTGCGGAATAGATGGATTCACCGCCGATCAGACGGCCGGTGTTTGCAAATCCGTGATGATTTGCAAATGCGGTAACCATGGAGAGTCCTTCATTGTAATTGCCATGCCCGATCAATGTTTCCAGATCTTCCCATGCATTATTGTCCGACCAGGAAATCATATGTTGCAGATCGGTTTCAGACTGTTCGCTCACTTCAAGTCTGCCTGCTTCGGTCTCCTCAAAATAGCAGCCGGCGGTATACAGCTTGATCAAAGAGGCGGAAGGCATCGGATGATCATTGATCACTAACGTCTCATCCGTGCTCAGATTGCGGATATAAACCGCCCAGTCACCTTCTGCAGAGGCAATATAACTCTCAATCGGTTCTTTCAGCGGCTGCAGATCAACCTGCACGGAAAGCTCCGGCACAGGCTCGGCAGCCTGCAGATTCAGCCCGCTGTCATGCAAGGATGAATCGGCGTTCAGCTTGATCGCTCCTTCGACGAATCTGCGCATGGGGGCGGCAGGTCTCATCATATTGAATGCCAGCAATGCAAATCCGCACAGAACAAGTCCATACATCCATGGCTGCGCCGTAAATGCGGCCGGTCTTTCAGCTTCTGCTACAGGGGCTGCCGCTTCGATGATTTGAGCTGGTCCAGCCGGTTCGGGTTCTGCGGGCACCGCGATCACCGGGGGCGTGCTGTGTAAAGCAGGGGCCTCACTCATTGCCGCACGATATGCGCCGGCAGGATATACATAGCGGCCGCCTTTGCGTTTTGCATGAGGAAGAGAGGGCCTCTGGGCGGCTGCTTTCCGGTTCTGTTTTTTCAGCTGTTTTTTTGCTTTCTTTCTGCTGCGTGACATAACATAGTTATTTTACGTTAAACTCTGTGAATTGTATCTGAAAATAACAAAGAATAGAAAAAATCCCGTCCGGCCATGATCAGCCGGACAGGCATGCAGACAAAGATCTTATTTGATTTCGTCTTTGATTGCCTTTGCAGGCTTGAACTTGACTGCCTTGGATGCCGCAATCTCGATCTTTTCGCCTGTGGCAGGGTTGACACCCTTTCTGGCCGGCTTTTCAACAACAACGAACTTGCCGAAACCGGAAATAGCAATTTCGCCGCCATCCTTGAGTGTTGCAGTAATTTCATCAAATACAGCATTGACTGCTGCTTCGGAATCTTTCTTTGTCAGTCCGAGCTGCTCAGCGACAGCTGCGGCAATGTCCTTTTTGGAACGGCTCATAATATTCATGGTACATTTCCTCCTTGAGCATGAATATTGTAAACTTGTGCCCCGTATAATGCAAACATAACAGTCTGAAATAGCGCTCAGAAGAGACTTTGTTTGTGATATCCTAATAAAAAGGCAATTTATATGAGCATTTATGTGATGAGTGACATACACGGTCTGTACGACCGTTATCTGCAGATGCTTGAACTGATCCGGTTTTCGGATGAGGATGAGCTCTATATTCTCGGCGATATGATTGACCGCGGACCTGACAGTATTCCGCTTCTGCTGGATATGATGGACCGCAAGAATGTCATTCCGTTTCTGGGCAATCATGAATGGATGATGCTGGCATATCTGGAGGGCATGAAAACCCAGTACGGCTGGCTGACTCCGTATTCCGGAGGCATGAGCACACTGGCCGATTTCAATGAGCTGGATGAGGATATGCGCCGGGCTGTATATGAATATCTGCGCTATGAGACGTGTCTGGTGAGAGTGCTGACGATCAAGGGCATGGATTACATGCTTTCCCATGCCGGCTTCATACCCGAAAGGGAAGACTGGTACACGGAGGAGGTGGACGATCTGAACAGGGTCAGCGATCTGCTTTTCGGCAACGGTCCCTACTCCATCCGCGCCATTCCCGAGCAGCCAGAACAGCCGCCGATGGCCTGTGTGGTCGGACATCTGGAAACCGGACGCATCGCAGGAGGCACCCCGGGAAAAATCTTCACCCGCTCATTCACCAACGGCCTGAGCCTGATCGATATCGACACCGGCTGTGAATACGGTGAAAACGGCGTGCTCAGCTGTCTTTGCCTGGACCGCAAACGCGTCTTCTATATCTGAAAAATGATCCTTTCACAGGATCATTTTTTAAGCTCTTTGAGAAGGGCGATCAGTTTTTCCGTATCCGCGGGATCGGTTGCCCAGGATGTGGCAAGACGGATGACGGTGTGGCTGTCGTCATATCTCTCCCAGAAACTGTATTCGCATGCCTTTCCGAGGGCTTCCAGACTATCATTGTCCAGAATGATGAAAATCTGATTGGTCGGTGTTTCAAAGAAGAAACGATAGCCGTATTCCTTTAAGGCAGCCTTGATCTTCGCCGCTTCAGCCAATGCATTGGCGCCGGCTTTGAGATAAAGATCATCCGTGAAGAGGGTATCAAACTGCAGTCCTGTGATTCTTCCCTTGGCCACCAGAGCGCCGCGCTGCTTGATAATGGTGAAGAAATGCGGAATCAGACCGGGATCCGCAAAGACAACCGCTTCGCCATAGAAAGCGCCGCATTTGGTGCCGCCGATGTAGAACACATCACAAAGACGGGCAAGATCCGCCAGACTGACATCATTTTCATCACAGGCCAGCGCATAGGCAAGCCGGGCGCCGTCCGCATAAAGAGCGAGATTGAATTCACGGCATACATCATGGAGCGCACTCAGTTCTTCCAGAGAGTAGAGGGTGCCGTATTCGGTCGGCTGGGAAATATAGACCATGCCCGGCATGACCATATGATCATGGTTGGCATCGTCATAGAATGTGCGGCAATAATTCCGTACGGTTTCCGCATCGATTTTTCCATAGCTTTCCTTCACCGTAAGAACCTTGTGTCCGCCGGCTTCGATGGCACCTGCCTCATGAACGGCAATGTGGCCGGTCTGTGCGGAGATGACACCCTGGTAAGGGCGCAGCACGGAGGTGATGACGGTCTCATTGACCTGAGTGCCGCCGACCAGAAACTGAACCTCAGCCGCAGGCGCATTGCACAGTTCACGGATTTTTCTGCGGGCGGATTCACTGTAATGATCTGTTCCGTAACCGGATGTTTTTTCAAGATTGGTTTCCATCAGTCGTTTCAGGATAGCCGGATGAGCGCCTTCCATGTAATCAGACGCAAAATACAGTTTTTCACTCATTTGTTTTACCCCATTTGTCTGTCCTTAAGATTTTACATCAAACACCGTCCGCCTGCATTCAATACGATATAATTAAAGGTACTACTACAGAAGGAGATACCATATGAAAAAAGAGAGTATATTCCTGATGACATCAGCCCTGTTTTTATGCGCATGCTCAATTGCCGCGCCAAAGCAGCCGGAGTCTTCTGAGCAGCCGTCTGAGGAGACAGATGAGAACGTCACGGCAGAGCCGGTTTCATCACCGGAAAGTGAGGATGTGACAGAGAAGCCCTCGTTATGGGCAGTTGAGCCGTCCATGAAGCTGGATGATGTGGACTCCCTGAAGGCCGTGCCGATGATCCTGGGCGCGCAGATTGAATTTGAAGGCAATCCGATGCAATGGTATCAGGCAAGCCCCTCGGAGGCAGAGGATGTCGCTGATTACCGCACAGATGTGATCTGCGCTTCTTATGAAGGGAAATACGGAATCATGGACTTTGACGGCAATGTGATCTATCCGTTTATGATCAGAAACGATTCCGAGTGGCATGAGGGTGTTCCGGTTGCCTATCAGCCCTATGCAGGCTGGATCACGTTTGAATCAAACGGAACCCGCCAGTTCAGTGCGGATTTCACAAAACGCTCCTATTATATGTTCGGCGGCATCGGCGGCTATGCGCCGGCTCCGTTTGTCAGGGATCATCAGGCATGGATCTACGATGATGCGGCAGGGGACACCATTGCCTACACCAATACAACCGGACGCAACGTCGCCGCACAGGTCAGTGACGCAAACGATCAGGCGATCGGCTGTTCTGTTATCAGTCCGGATTCGGAAATCATTTTTGAATCGGACGGCTATTGCGGCTCGATGGCCAACGGCTTTGTCAAGATCTATGAGAACAATGACTGGAACAATCCGGGCAGACAGGGCTTTGTCCGCGTCAGGGATGGCGCTGAGATCACCGGCGGGGCCGTATATGATGAAGTGCAGCCGTTTGTGAACGGTTATGCACCGGTGAAGAAAGACGGAAAATGGGCATTCATCGATGAAGACGGCGCATTGGTCAGTGAATTTCTGTTCGATGATGCCTCAGGTCTTTACGAAGGAAAAGCCTATGTGGAATATCAGGGCCTCTATGGCATTCTTGATATCGCTTCCGCACATGCGCAGGGCATCATGATCGATGATTCATCTTTGGCAGGCGATTACCATGAGAAAGCCCTTGAGATCCCCGAAAGCCATGAAGGGGAACCGATCGGAAAGGTGAAAGTGCTTGTCGACAATCTGAATTCACGCGGCGTTCCCGAAGAATACGGGGAAAAGCTCGAGAAGGTGAAAAAGGGAGAAGAGTACATCGTATACGAAATCTTCAAAGGCACGAATTACACCTGGTACCGGATCGATGAGCAGAGATGGATCGCCGATGACGGTTCATGGGTGCAGTATACAGCTGATTGAAAATGAAAACAGCGGTTATCCCGCTGTTTTTCAGTCATATTCTTCGGAATTGTCTGAAACCGGATAGACAGGTCTGCTTTCTTCCTCTTCACTGTCCTCGTCTTCATCTTCCCCATTCATCACTTCTTCTTCGTTCTCATCATCATCCGTATCGATTTCCTCGACCGAAATGTGTGTTTCCTCGAAGCTGTGATGTTCCTTGAGATCCCAGGTGTTGTTTTCCTGCTGGGTGAATCTTGAATCCATGGAGAGCTGTGAATAGAATGAGTTCTTCTTCCTCTTTCTGAGATCTTCCGCAAGCGCCGCCTTGTCGGCTGCGATCGCATAAAGTTCACCAAAGGGCACAGATGCGTTTACAGTTTTGAGATATTCATAAGCTGCGTCTGTCAGACTGATTTTCATTGTACATCACTCCTTTTAATCAGTGACTGAGATAATATACTATGGAAATGTTTTTCGTCAACAGGAAAAATGGCTGATCAGTCTGTTTTGCCGGCAATCCGACAGAAAAAAGCGGAAAACCCGCTTATTTTCCAGTGATTTTCTTGATGGCCTTGGTCAGAGGTGAAATGAGCTTTTCTCCTTCGCGCTGCCAGCCTTTTTTTGTGCGCTTGCCGCAATACGGGCATTGAAAGGCACGGTCCGGAATGGACTTGCCGCATTTTGGACATTTCATGTTCATACCTCCTTCGCTGAACAAATCATATCACAAACCTTTCACGAATCTGACATCTGATCCACACAACAATTGTTTAAGATTAGAATGCCGAAAGGCAAAAGAATAATATTCCCTCCTAAATGAAAATGAACCTGTTCTCAGGTTCTTTTTCAATATTCTGAAGATTTGTCAGTTCAGCGAGTCATGGTACCGTGATTTCACGTGATCGATGAGTGATTCCATGATCTTCTCAAAGAATTCTTCCTGATCAAGCGTGCCGTCCTGGTACTGACGGAACAGCTCATTCATCTCAGACGCATCCATGATCATGATTCCTGCGTCTGCAAGAATCCTCTCACGGGAGTTCTTCAGGCCGGGGAGCTTGTGCTCCATGGTTCCTTCATCATTTTCCACTGTAAATGTTTCGTTTTCGAAGTCAAAAATGATCCTGTCCATATCAGATTCCTCTGAGCTTGTTCATCACTGCCTTGCAGTGCGGGCAGAAGGGCTTTTCAAAGCTTGCCTTGTATCCGCATACTGAACATGTGCATGTTCTGAGATAAACGAAACCTTTGACGGAGGAAGGATCTTCCCTGATATCGTGGATCCAGTGGGGAATGACATCCCGCATCGCATCCAGGGCGGATTCTCCCTTCTGAATTCTGATCCCCTTAGTCCTGACAGGTTTCTCCATTACTTTCTTCTCTTCTTGCGGGCAGCTTCGCTCTTGAGTCTTCTCGCAACACCCGGCTTGACATAGAATTCCTTGGCACGGACCTTCGCGAGAACTCCGCTGTTATTGACCTGACGCTTGAATCTGCGCAGTGCGGAATCGAGATCTTCATTTTCCTTAACGACTACTCTGGGCATAATAACTCCTTTCATTGCTCGCATGGCACATTGGCATGCTTGTGATATTGCCGGCATGAAAACCCGCTCTATCAAACGAACACGATAATAATACCATTGATCGCGGAATAAATCATCAGCGCAGTTTGAAAAAATTCTGAATTCTCTTCCGTAGGTGCACACATCTGCGGATGAATGCGCAGAAATGCCCGTAAGCCTGTTATAATGAAATCTGAAAATGGAGGAATACTCTATGAAGGTTCTGAAGAAAATCATCAGCCTCGTATCCCTGATTCTGCTGCTGGCAGGCGTGATACTGATTCTTTATACTTACCTGACCAACCATACATTTGTGCAGAAACTGACCGGACTGCTCACAAACGCGGAATGCAAGAAGGGAATGCTGATACTGCTGATTGGCTTCATATGCCTTGTTTTCTCCTTTGTCATGTTCTCGGTTACCATCAGACTCGGGGCAAATATCCGCCGCAAAGAACGTGAGCTTGCCGCTGCTGAAAAAGCCAGACTTGCCGAGGAAGAAGAAAGAAACCGCAGACTGGAAGCGGAAGCGGCGGCGGCCAGGGCCGAAGCGGAGCGTTTCAAAGCGGAAGCCACCCAGGCGCATGCGTTGCTGCAGCAGGTCAGTTCAGAGGAAGAACCTGAGACAGCAAGTATTGGCAACATCTGATCATCTGCCGGCGGGTAGCCGGTTTTTTGGTTTTTGCTATAATAGTGCCTATGGACGGAATCGGATACGAGGAATGGTGTGCATCATGGCTGGCGAAAAACGGTTTTCACAATGTCAGAAAAACGAAGGCGAGCAACGATCAGGGCATTGATCTGATCGCCGAAAGAGGCGGCCTGTCCTGGGGCTTTCAATGCAAATATTACACATCTTCCGTCGGCAATGAGGCCGTTCAGCAGGCATATGCGGGCAAGGCCTACTATGGACTGGACAAAGCGGGTGTGCTTTGCAATACCGTTTTTACTAACAGCGCCAGAAAGCTTGCCGAGGAAACGGGAGTGGAACTCGTCGAACAGCTGGAACCGGAAGCTTCACAGGGAAGCACGCTTCTGCTGAAAATCATTGCGCTTTGCGCGTTCGGATTATGTGTGCTGCGTTTTTATGAGCTGATCCATGGCGCATCTGAACTGCCCCAGCAGAAAATGAGCATTCTTGCGTTCGCGCTTCTTGGAAGTTTATCCGCTTTTTTTGCATCAAGGCATATCGCCGTGCATGTGCTCTCAGCGCTGTTTGCACTGATCTATGTCATTGCCGCTTTGATCACAGGCACATATGCGGATGCATTATGCGCTTTGATGAGCGTGACGATGGTGCTGGTATTGATCCGTCTGGTTCTTCTGCTCAAAGTGAAAAATGCAGATAATCTGGCTGAGCAGCGTGAGCAGCTGGATGAGATGATCGCGCAAAGCGAAACAAAGCTTGGCGAAAATATCGCGGATCTGCTTGCACAGCAGCTCAACACATCAGTCAGGCCTGAGAGGTCTTTCAGAAAGGCGGACGGCACCTTCGTGCTTGCCTGCCGCAGCAATGCAAAAGCCGCCGATGATCTGGCGGTGGCGGTCTGGTCGCTCAACATGCAGGCCAGGGCTGAGCAGGAAAACATCTGTTTTGAATATGAACAGAAGGATGACACGCATTTTGTCATTCTTCTCAGAGATAAAGAAAGAGGGCATCAACAATGAAATGGTATGAGGAAGCGGTGTTTTATCACATCTATCCGCTCGGTTTATGCGGCGCACCGCAATTGAACGAATATACAGAGCCGGTGCACAGGCTCAATGAAATCCTTCCGTGGATTGATCATATGGAACGGATGGGATTCACGGCGCTTTATATCGGTCCGCTTTTTGAATCAAGCGGACACGGTTATGAAACAACCGATTATTATCAGCTGGACAGCCGTCTTGGCACCAATGAGGATCTGAAAAATCTCGTCGCATATGCGCATAGCAAGGGAATCCGGGTGATCTTTGACGGTGTGTTCAACCACACCGGCAGACATTTCTTCGCATTCCAGGATCTCAAGAAAAACCGTGAGAATTCCCGTTACAAAGACTGGTACTGCAATGTGAATTTTTATGGCAACAATGAATTCAACGATGGGTTCAGCTATGATGCATGGGGCGGATACAACATCATGGCCAAACTGAACCAGCGCAATCCGGAAGTCGTTGACTACATCTGCGATGTCATCCGCTTCTGGGTCAGTGAATTCGATGCGGACGGAATCCGTCTTGATGCGGCCGATGTGCTTGATTTTGATTTCATGAAAAAGCTCAGAAGTCTCGCAAATGAAGTGAAAGAGGATTTCTGGCTGATGGGGGAAGTGATCCATGGCGATTATTCCCGCTGGGCCAATGATCAGACCCTGCATTCCGTCACCAACTATGCTCTGCATAAGGGACTTTATTCCGGCCACAATGATCACAATTACTTTGAGATCGCCCACACCGTGAAACGGCAGCTGGAAATGTGTCCGGCATCACTCAGACTGTATAACTTCTCTGATAACCATGATGTGGAGCGGATCATGAGCAAGCTTCACAACCGGGCGCATTACACGCCGCTTCATATCCTTCTGTACACACTGCCGGGCATTCCGTCCATCTATTACGGTTCTGAATTCGGCATTGAGGGAAAGAAGACATGGGGAACCGATGCGCCGCTGCGGCCTGCCTTGTTCATTGAGGATTATGCGGACGCTTATGAGAACAATCCATGCACGCAGCTGATTGCGGCGCTGGGAAAAATCCATGCGGAAGTCAAAGAGCTTTCCTATGGGGATTACAGACAGCTTTATCTGACAACCGGTCAGTTCGCCTTTGCCCGCGAAAGCGTGATCGTCGCTGTGAACAATGCTTCAGAACCCGCCAGCTTTGAGGTGGAAGCGCAGGAAGGCACATATACCGGAGCACTGAGCGGAAAGAGGCTTAGCAGCCATAATGGAAAGCTGAAAATTGAACTTGACGCATGCGGCGGAGAAATCTATGTCAAAGACGGCCGCAGCTTTGAACCGCTGAAGAAAAAGGTGCAGGACAGCGCTGTCAAACAAGAGCGGAAAACACCGCATGTTCCGGCTGCGCAGAGAAAAGGAAAATCATTTGAAGAGATGAGCGTGGAAGAGCTGCAGACCGAGATTCTTGAGCGAATGGCACAAAGAGGACCGGTCACGGAGCAGATGAAAAATGATGTGATCAACAACATCTGGCACGATTCTCTCGTCAACTGGGTGAAGAGTTTCCGCTGAAAGAATTCATCAGAAACGACACATTTCATGAAAAATGCGTCAATTGTGTTTTCTGAAAATATTGGGAAATTTTGTGCATTTAAATATTAATTTTCTGCTTTCTGTCCGTTATCCGTTGAACAGGATATATGAATGTGGTAACTTTTACTCGACAGGATCTGCAGATTCCCCCAATATTCTGTGATCATGTTATGCCGCCGGTTTTCCGGCGGTTTTCATTTTTCACATCTGCATAATCATTGCATTTTATGACTCTCCGTGCGATTGTATGAGCATTGAAGAGGGGAACTATGCGGAAAGTATTCGGAGACATGGAATTTATCAGGCGGCTGGTGCTGATCGCACTGCCGATCGGACTGCAGTCGGTCATTCAGCTGCTGGTCAATCTTATTGATACTGTCATGGTGGGAACACTTGGCGATATTGCTCTTTCATCGGTCAATATCGCTTCTCAGTTTCCGTTTCTTTACATGACTCTGATCATGGGCATTGCCAATGCCGGCCTGATCATCGCTTCCCAGGCTTATGGCAACGGCAGAGTGGACAAGGTCAAGGCAATGCTGTCATTCTGTTTCCGGCTCGGGCTTGTGGTCAATGTTCTCTTCTTTGCGGTGTCATATCTGTTTCCGCAGGCGATCATCTCCATCTATACAGACAATGCGGGCATCATTGAAACCGGCGGCGGATATCTGAAAATCTTTTCATTCGCAATGCTGTTTCAGTCCATTTCCTTAAGCGCGGTCATTATTTTAAGAAGCGCGGGCGTCAACCGCTTAGGCTTCACATCGAGTCTGTTTGCCTGTGCGGCCAATGTCTTTTTCAACTGGGTCTTCATCTTCGGCAATCTTGGCGCTCCACAGCTTGGCGTTGCGGGAGCCGCCCTTGGCACGGTGCTTGCCAGAGCGACCGAACTGATCGTGATCATCATCGGCATTGCGATTGATCAGAAACTCGGCTGGAAACTGAAAGACCTCAGTCTGAAACTGGACAAGGGAGCCTTCAGCGATTTCATCCGGATCGGCACCCCGAGCATCATTTCCGAGGTGACCGGCAATCTCAATGTCTCGGCTGCGGCAATGATCACCGGCCGCGTATCGGAATACTATATCGCCGCCAATTCAATCGTCCATAACATCTGGACCATCTCCTCATTGTTCATGTTTGGCGTGGCGATGGGTGCCAATGTCATCATCGGCCATGTGATCGGCGCAAATGAAATGGAAAAGGCGCATGAATACGCCTCCTACTTCATCAATATCGCCGCTCTGATCGGCATCTGCGGAGCGCTGTTCACCCAGATCATTGCACCGCTCATCACATCCTTTTTCAATGTCTCGCCCCAGGCGCTTGAGACTGCCGCCAAACTGACCCGGGCGGCAGGCATCGCAGTCTTTTTCCTGGCCATGCAGCAGGTGCTGACCAAGGGAATTCTGCGCGGGGGAGGACAGGCGGCAGCGGTCACAAGAGTGGATCTGCTGTCATGCTGGCTGGTCAATATTCCCGCCGGCTTTCTGGTCGCGCTGGTGCTGAAGCTTGATCCGTTCTGGATCTATCTCAGTCTGCGCATTGACTATCTGATCAAAACTGTCTGGGCATTGTACAGAATCAAAAAGACGGACTGGATCATCCGTCTCAATGTGGATTAATATTCGATCCGTGCTTCACATGAGGAAACACACGACGGATCCAGACTTGATCTGATCCATCTGCCCCATGCCGTTTTCTCAAGAACATCCAATGCGCGTACAAGGCCCTCATCGTGCAGGAATTCATTGCGCCTTTCATAAACCATACCGCTTTGCTGGGCATTGAACCATCGCATCAGGCTGTTCAGGCAGGGCTGCAGTTCATATTCATTCAGGCTGTCCTTGAGGATTTTATCAAAGACGGCCTTTCTGTTTTCATATGCGCTCTGATCTTTCTCATATACCTGCTTTGCCAGCAGACCGTCAAACGCAAAGGGCTTCAGCTGATAGTGCAGAGATGTTTCGCCCAGATGCATTTCGCCATACATATGGGCACCGCTCAGCAGCATCGGCGTGACGATTTCGCAAAGACTGCTTTGATAGATCTTCGGATCATGCAGATGTCCGCTGCATGCCAGCTTCACACCATAACGTACGAGCAGTTCTTTCACACCGGCAGGACGCAGACAGTAGAAATCAGGCCGGCCCATCCAGGCATCCGCGTGCAGACTGTGATGGGAAAGGAAGATGATCTTCTGTCCGCTCTTTTGTTCTTCACGAAGTTTACGCTCCAGCCATTTCATCGTTGCGTCTTTCAGACTTCCCGAAGGCGAGCGTCTGCCTTCATGATCATCCATCGCAAAAAATGTACAGGAACCGATTCTTTTCAGATAGCTCAGGGAATGAGGATCCTTTTCATCAGGCTTTAACAGCGGGAAAAACAGCTGTTCATAAAGTTCTTCCTGACCACAGTCAAAGTCGTGGTTGCCGGTGGTCATGATGATCCGGATTCCGCTCTTTTCCAGTGTATTCAGATACTTTGCAAGCATTCTCATGTCCGCTTGCGAGCCGCTTTGCGTATTGTCGCCGCAAAGGATCAGCAGATCCGTATGTTCTTTTATGAGCATGTCAAAAAAAGCGTCAAAGACAGGCCTTTGCAGTTTCATCAGCGAAACGATGGCATCGGAAGGATCCGCCAAGGCACTCATATGGAGATCGGATGTGATCACCGCTTTATAATCTGAGCCGTTCATCATGATCATCATAACAAAAAAACAGCCCGTAAAGAGCTGTCAATCATGTGCCACAAGATTATTGATCCACACACCTTTTTCCACCAGATACAGACCGAAGCCGGCTTTGATCAGATCGGCCGAGCTGACAAGCAATACCATCCACACAACATTCAGTGATGTTCTTGAAGCCAGCAGGGCAGCCAGCGACCAGGAGATCAGACATGTAAAGACGCTGTCTGAGAGGAAGGTGATGACAGTCCTGCCGCCGCAGCGAAGGGTGAAATAACATGCATTGCAGATCGCTGATACCGGCATCATCAGTCCGGCAATCCGCAGCAGTGATGCGGCGCTTGAGCGGACCGAATCATCGGTGTTGTAAAGCATCGGGAACAATGGCGCACTCAATATCAGCAGAATACCGGTCAGGCTGCTCAGGATGATCGCAAAGACGATCAGCCAGCGGTCATACTGCACAGCGGTTTCGCTTTTACCGGCACCAAGCTGCTGGCCGACCAGAATACCGATCGCGCTGCCCATGCCGATGCAGACAATAATAAACAGATTGTTCACGGTTGAATAGATGTTGCACGCCGCCACCGCATCCAGACCGCGGGTGGAGTATGCCTGGTTGATCCCGGCGATGCCAAGCGACCATAAGATCTCGTTGATAATCAGCGGTGTTCCTTTCTTCGCGACTTTGCCGATCAGAGCGGTCGGAATACGGAATCCTTTGAACACGGAATTGAAGTAGGTCTTTTCCTGTTTCATGGCATTGGCAATGAAACAAAGATAAGCCAGTTCGGTAAAGCGGGAGAGCACCGTGGCGATCGCGGCGCCATGGATGCCGAGCTTCGGAAATCCGAATTTACCGAAGATCAGAATGTAGTTGAAGATGAAATTGACGCCCACTGCCAGAAAGGAAGCCCTCATCGGGGAAAGGGTTTCGCCATCCTCTCTCATGGTTGAGGACACGCACTGGGTTAAGGCGAAGGGGGCAAGCCCGCATAACATGATCAGCAGATATTCCGAACTGCCTTTGAGTGTATAGGCGATATCGGCGGCGCTGTTAAGGTCTTCATTGAGATACAGACTGATCAGAGCATCATGACTGCTCAAGAAGATGATTGATGCGATCAGGGCTGCGCTTAAGCCAACCATGATCTTCAGACGCAGACAGTTTCTGACTCCGTCGTGGTCTTTCTTGCCGCAATACTGGGCGGAGAAGATGCCCGCCGCGTTGACACAGCCGAAGATCGAAATGTTGTAGATGAACAGCAGTTGATTGGCGATGGAGACACCGGACATTTCCAGGGTGCCCAGTCTGCCGATCATGATGTTGTCGAGCAGATTGACGAAGTTTGTGACCGCGCTTTGCAGCATGATCGGAACCGCAATGGCCAGCACCATTGCATAGAAACTGCGGTCCGCAAACCAGCGCTTTGCGAGCGGCTGTCTGTTTTCCATGATCTGAACGCTCCTTTCACTGTGCCGAATGCCTGCAAAGTATATCATTTTTTGATATGATTTTCCGTGCGTATGGAGAAATAACATGATCAAGGCAATCTTTTTTGATATCGACGGCACGCTTGTCAGTTTTGAAACACACGAAGTGATTCCCTCAGCCCGCACCGCCCTCAAACGGCTCAAGGAAAAAGGCATCCGCCTTTACATTGCCACCGGCCGTGCAAAAGACGGGCACAAAGTGCTTGAGGGCATCGATTTTGACGGTTATATCACTTTGAACGGACAGTATTGTTTCGCCTCTGACGGGACCGTCATTTACGAGAACACAATTGAGCGCAATGATCTGGAAATCCTTGTGGATGAGCTGGAAAAGGATCCCTTTCCGGCCGGCTTTGTGATGCGTGACACCAAGGTGTTCAACTTCCGCGATGAAAGAGTGGATGCCATTCATGCGATCACCCACAATGACAATCATCCGGCCGGGGATGTCTCAAAGGTGCTGGATGAGAAGATCTACCAGGTGATGTGCTTTATCGATGAGGAAAAAGAAAAGGCGCTGCTTGAGCGCATGCCCCACTGCACGGCGGCCAGATGGCATCCGCTGTTCTGCGACATTTCACCGATCGGCGGCACCAAGGTCAGAGGCATTGACAATTTCCTGAAATACCATGGCATTGATCTTTCTGAAACAATGTCGTTCGGCGACGGAGGCAATGATCTGCAGATGCTTGAGCACACCGCTGTTTCAGTGGCGATGGGCAACGCGCCTGAACATGTCAGGGCGGTCAGCAGTTTTGTGACGGATTGCTGCGATGATGACGGCCTTGTCAAGGCGCTTGAACATTTCGGCCTGCTTTGATCACAAGCATGCCGGATTGTAGTGTTTGCGGTTTTCGTAAAGTGGATTTATTATTGACTTGATTGTTTTTCAAAGAAGGAGGCGGAACATGCGCAGAAAGATACTGGTACTCGTGAATGCCAATGCGGGTCAGGGAAATGTTTCGAAAAGTCTTTATGAAATTGTCCGCTTATTGAGTGAGAACGGATGTGAAGTCACAATCTATCCGATCATTCCTTCGAGCGGTCTGACATCCGAGACAATCATTCAGCAAAGAGGAAATGATTTTGAATCCATCCTGGTATGCGGCGGGGACGGAACGATGCACCATGTTATCAATGTCCTGGCAAAGAATGATATGGATCTGCCGATCGGCTATCTTCCTTTCGGCAGCACCAATGATTTCGCCAAAACCCTTTACAGACGCGACCGCGTGAGTGTGCGCGATGTATGCCGCCATGTGCTGGCGGGACGTACAAAGAAATATGATATCGGCGCGCTCAATGACGAATTTTTCAACTATGTGGCCTGCTTCGGCGCTTTTACAAAGGTCAGCTACACAACTCCGCGCGATATGAAAAATGCGCTTGGATACGGCGCTTATGTGCTCAATATGATCGCGATGATTCCCGAGGATATCAACTATGTGCGTCATGTGCGCTTCATTCATGACGGCATCAGGGAAGAAGGGGATTTCCTGGCCGGTTTTGTTTCAAACTCCATTTCGGTGGCGGGAATCAGAAATCCGCTGATCGGGAGAAGTGAAATCGATGACGGATATTTCGAGCTGACCATGATCCAGCATCCGGAAAATCCGCTGGATGCGGCCGGAATCGGAAGCGAACTGCTCAGCGGCGCATCCTCGGATCATTATGTCCGCCACTGGCGGGTGAAATCGCTGCAGATGGAATTCGATGAGAATACGCCATGGACGATGGATGGCGAGGATGGAAGAAACTTCCGCAGCGTGAAGATCGAAGTGGTTCCGAAAAAGATCAGCATTTACACAGACAGGTGAAAACGATTCATGTTTTCACTTTTTTTCATGCATTCATCTTCCGGAACAGGTTTTTGTGATACATTATTATTAAAGAAAAACCAAAGGAAGATAATTATGGACAAGAAGGACAAAAAGTTCAGAAAAATGGAACAGGAAGCTCCGAAACCGGCAATTCTGTTCGATTTTGACGGCACTCTGATGGATACTGACATCGCCGTCATCGCCGCTTACAGAGAGATCTTTGACCGCTACAAGAAGGGAATGCAGTTCACCCGCGAAGTTGAGAACGAGGCACTGACAACCGTTCCGGAAGTCATGATGAAGAAATACTTCCCGCGCAAATCCACCGCCAGGTGTGTGCAGGAGCTGCTCGACTATATGGAACAGCATCTCAACGATCTCATTCAGCCGATGCACGGAGTCAGAAGACTGCTGACATGGATGAATGACAACGGCTATCCGGCCGGTGTTCTTTCCGACCGTTCGCAGTCGATGCTGGAACTTTACCTGAAGAGTTCGGACATGTATGACTATTTCCAGAATGTGCGCGGCAATGACACAAACAGAACCGTTGAGCTTGAGGGAAGCGACATCCGCGAAAGCTGCAAAGCCCTCGGCGCTTCTCATTGCGTCTACATCAGCGACAATCCTGAAAATATCGAAGCAGCCTCAAAGGCCGGCGCTTACACGGTCGGTTTCCTGAGCGATCATTCCGATACGCTGCGCTTTGTCGAAGCCCGCCCGGATTTCATGACCGCGTCCATGGATCAGATCAGAAGTCTTCTGCTTGGTGAACCGTACTGGCTTGCCTACGAACTTGTTGAATGAATACCCGAATGTGCCTGCGGGCACATTCTTTTTTTCAGATTCGCCTATAATGAGATATGTACTGACAGATGCACAGAAGCCCGGCTGAGTGCAGACCGGAGGAACATCATGACACATGGAAAGATCATCTATTATGATGAAGAATTCATTGCGGATTTCAATCATCTGAAGATATTGCTCGAAGCACAGGACAGACAGAAGATCCACCGCTTTCTGATTGATCGTTTCGGCTTCATTTTCAAAACATTTCAATATTATGCAAAGGCCTGTCCGGAAGTTGTGAATGAATTTGCGGATGCGGATGAAGAGATCAGGCGCGAACTGATGAGACCGTTGTCATACCGTCAGTACCGGCTGGTCGAAGGCTCTTTTTCCCAATGGGCGGAAGAAGAATGGATGGTCAACTGGTCATTCTGGGATTTCCTGGACGATAACGGCACAATCGCACAGAAGAAGGTCATGAGCGCTGCCGAAGTCTGTGCATGCTCAATGATCTATGAAAATGTCTGTGTATCCCTCAGCAGCCCGAACCGGCTGAAAGGATCCCCGCACTTCGATGAACAGCAGGCACAGGATACACGCATGGAAAAAAACGGTGGGGATGTTGTATAATAGAAAAAGAATCGAAAAATGAAGGGAGATTAACATGGCTTGGAAAGATTTTCTGACCGGTACAGAAGAAGACGATACAGAATACGAAGAAGAAACAGTCAAAAAGCCGGTTCCGGCAGTCCGCAATGCATCGATCGCTCTGTTTGAGCCGGCCGCATTTGATGATGCGACAAAGATTGCGGACACCATCAAAAAGGGAAATGTGGCAACCGTCAATCTGCACAGACTTTCCAAAGACTACGCGCAGAAAACGATTGATTTTCTGACCGGCGTTGTTTATTCAATGGACGGAAGGATTGAAAAGATCGGACACAATCTGATTCTTTGCTCACCGAATGAAGTCAAGGTCAGCGGCAGAATCACAATGAATGCCGAATGAGCAATCCCGTAAGGAAGGCAATGAAATGAAAAGCTGCACCATATACAGAAGCTTAAGAGCGGGGGTGCTGGAATGCGCAGCCTTTGCGGACGGAAAGATGATTCTTCATACTTCCATGGCAAAGGGCTTATCCGCCCCGGTTATGATTGAGACAGCCAATATCAGACTGAAAAGTGATTATGACACTGAGCAGACCCTGATTCCGGGTGTCACAAGGCGCACCGTCTTTTATGCGGGCAAGAACATCCGTTTCGCTGACATCAGATGGAACCGCGATGAAACATATACCGTTGATTTCGATGATGAGTCATTCGATGCCGTGCGGCTTGATGCGCACAGCTTCAACTTTTCCGCAGACGGAAAAGATATCGGCAGAATCGGAAGAGACACCGGCGGTCTCAGCGGCGTTGTCACGGGCGATGTCCGTTACGAGCCCTCATATACCGTTGAATATGATGAGAAGATCTCACAGCAGATGCTCATCATGATCATGGTTTTCCCGATCCTTTATTTCGGCTTCTGAGCCGTTAAGCGCATCGGATCAGGCAGTCAGAGACAGATTCTGACTGCTTTTTGGATGATTGAAAGAATGGAGAACTGCATTATGACTGAAGAACTGACCAGAGCAGCCGCAAAGAAACCGGCATCCTCGAGTACGGCGAAGAAGAAAACCTCCACCGCTTCGGCAAGGAAGAAGACATCCTCTTCCA
Source organism: uncultured Erysipelotrichaceae bacterium (assembly GCA_902761625.1). Lineage (GTDB taxonomy): Bacteria > Bacillota_I > Bacilli_A > Erysipelotrichales > Erysipelotrichaceae > Bulleidia. The sequence goes on along the minus strand of CACWLH010000041.1, from coordinate 1,747 downwards.
CTGCGGCAAAGAAAAAGACCACGGCCAGCACAGCCCGTAAAAAAAAGACGGGCACAACGACGGCGAAGAAAAAGACATCCTCGTCATCTTCAATCCGTCTGAGCGCCGCTGAAAAGAAGCTCATCACCAATTACCGCAAGTGCGGAACCCTGCAGAAACAGATCATTTCGCTTGTGGTTGAGAAAGTGGCGGGCGGCATTACCAGACTCGATGGCATCGAACGAATGATCAATATGGAAGAAAACAATGATCAGGGCAGCGTTCTTTGATATTGACGGAACCCTGATTCCGATGACCACCCGCAGAATGCCTGAAAGCACTCTTTCAGCGCTGCATGCGCTCAAGGAGAAGGGTGTGAAATTATATATTGCCTCAGGCAGGCCGCCGGTGCATCTGACCCTGCTTGACAAAGCCATGACATCGTTTGAGTGGGATGGATATATCATGATGAACGGCCAGTATTGCTTTGAGGGAAACGGAAATGTGTTCCGCAGACAGCCGCTGAAACAGGAAACCCTTGAGGTGCTTGTGCCCTGGCTCAAGGAAAATGCCGATTTTCCATGCACATTCTTTGAGCTGGAAAGCTCCTATGACATCGCCTTCAATGAGTCCATGTATCAATATCTCAGCTCAATCAGCCGCCTGGACCAGATGCCTCCGGTAGAGGATCCCGTTCGTGCTCTGAGTCATGAGACGTATATGATTTCACCATATATCACAGCTGATCGGGATGCTGAGTTTCTTTCCCATGCCCCGGGCATGATGAGTGCCCGCTGGTCGCCTCATTTTGCCGATATGATCCGTGAAAACGGCGGCAAACCCGAAGGAATCAAGGCGGCGCTTGCCATGCATGGCTTCACACGTGAGGAAGCGATCGCTTTCGGTGACGGCGGCAATGACATCACCATGCTTGCGTATGCCGGCATCGGTGTGGCAATGGGCAATGCGTCAGACGAAGTGAAGGCGCACAGCGATTATGTGACAGATTCATGTGAAAATGATGGGATTTACAAGGCGTTCAAGCATTTTGACTTGATTTAGAAAAAGTCGTGCTATAATCAATTCTGTCACGCGGAGGAAATTGCGCATGCAGGTTTTTATCAACATCTTCTTTATGGCTGCGAGCTGGGCTGCCGGAATTTTTGTCTTCACGATTGCATCGGAGAAGATCAGAAACTACCGGAATAATCATTCCAGCGGCGATCTGCTCTACGCAATCGGCTTGTTTGCGGCATTGATCGTCTCAGTCGTACTGGTCGCGGTTCTCAACAATGCCCAGGGTGCGGCATGTATGCTCGGCGGCTATGTTGTCTCCTTCATCAATGTCATCGACCCGATCAAACTCACCCAGGCCAAAGCGGATGAGATCGGTGCGAAGGCTGCCCGCGAGGCTGCTCTGAAAGAAGAGAAGGAAGAAGCGAAACGCGAAGCAGAGCGCATCAAGGCTGAAAACGCCAGAATCTACAACGAGGAAAAGAAGAAAGCATCGTTGAAAAAATGAATGTGAACAGTCCATGCACGGCATGGGCTTTTTCTTTCCGTCTGTACTGATGGAGAGTTTTTTTCTTAAGAATTCCTGTATGGCTTTCAGGGATCAGGCAGTTTTGATACAATCTAAGTGAGGTGCAATATGAACAGAAAATGGATCATCGCAGCCCTCTGTGTCGCATTGATCAGCGGGTGCGGAAAGAAGGAAGAAGAGCCTGAAACAACCCCGGAACCCGAACCTGAGGTGACTGAAACCGGG
>CACWLH010000040.1 GCA_902761625.1 uncultured Erysipelotrichaceae bacterium | reverse complement strand
TTTTCCGCCAAGATAATCCATGGCGGAAACAACCTGCTCACGCTCAATTCCATTGACGTTCAGCTTCCGTGCCTTGCCGCCGATGGCGATGATGACTGCGTCAAAGCCGGTTTTCAGTGTTTCGAAGTCCGCTGCTTCATGCTTCAGTGTGATGTTTTCCTGCTTTTCGATCTGCCGCTTGTAGAATTCGATCAGACGGCGGATATTGGCCTTGTGCTCAGGAGCGGAAGCTTCAATCATCGCACCGCCGATTTCGCGCTTTTCAAACAGGGTGACCTTATGGCCGCGTTTTGCTGCCGTAAGAGCTGCTTCGCAGCCGGCAGGACCGGCGCCGACAACAGCCACGTTCTTAACAGTTTCAGCCGGAACAACCGGGGCGCATTCATACTTGTAGAGGGTAGGATTGACGGTACAATGGATGACATGGTGGCCAAGCATTCCCTTGTCGATACAGCCGATCATGCAGTTGATGCAGGGGGTGATGTCCTCTGCGCGGCCTTCCTTTGCCTTGCGTGCCCAGGCTGGATCAGCCAGCTGGGAGCGTCCCAGGGCGACGAAATCGCCGCAGCCTTCTTCAAGGAGCTTTTCAGCTTCCTCAGGGGAGAAGATATTGTGACCGACAAACACAGGAATGTTAACGGCATCCCTGATCTTTTTTGTCAGAGCAGCGTTGAAACAGTTGGGCAGAACGAATTCCATGGCAGCAGTCGCATGTGTGCCGCCCATCAGGTTCAGATGGGAAACTCCTTCACGCTCCAGTGCCTTTGCGACTTCGATGGTTTCCTCAATACGGATTCCTTCCGGTTCCCAGTCCTCTGTGCTCAGCTTGACGCCGACCGGGAAATCCGGACCGACAGCCTGCTTCATGGCGCGTACGATTTCAAGCAGCAGACGCATTCTGTTCTGAAGGCTGCCGCCGTACATGTCTGTGCGCTTGTTGTCATGGGGTGAAAGGAAATTGGTGGGAATGCAACCGGCAGCGCCATGGAGTTCCAGCACTTCAAATCCGGCGTCCTTGCAGCGGGCAGCTGCACGTCCGAAGGCAGCCACCAGTTCATGGATTTCTTCGATGCTCAGCGAGCGGGGCAGTTTGGCACCCATCTGGTACCAGGGCTCAAAAGTAATAGGGGAAGCACCGATGACGTCAGCACTGCCGACAAAAGCAGCGTCACGGCCCGGGTGCGCAATCTGCATGCCCGGCACAGCGCCATGTTCCTTGACCGCTTCCGCCAGAAGCGAAAGACCGGCCACATACTCATCTGCATGTGCGGTCAGACCGCAGGAAGTCATAGGAACAGGGACAACGTTGTCCATGAAGATCAGACCTGCGCCACCTTCGGCTGCTTCCGCATACGCCTTGATCTGGCGGTCTGTTACAGTTCCGTCGGGGTTGCCGAGATATGTGCCCATGGAGTTGCGCACAATGCGGTTTTTAATGACGACATTGCCTAAACGGCCTTTTTCAAAAAGCTTTGGATAGAATTGGTTTTTCATTGAGTGTCCTCCTCTTATTTGTTATTTCATTCACAATTTAAACTGTATGAAGGAGGCATTCAAGCAACAGGTTTACAACAGCTGGTGCTTATGCAACATATATTGCATAACTGTTTCATACTTCATTGAAAGCGTGTGCCGTTTGGTTTATATTTTGCAGGGAAGGAGGCATTCCATATGTCAGTTGACCTGCGGGTGATTAAAACACGCGAAAACATTCAGAACCAGATGATCCGGCTTCTGGAGACAGTGCCGTTTGAAAAGATTACAGTAAACCAGCTGATTGAGGCATGCCGCATCAACCGTTCCACATTCTACAGAAACTATGAAGATAAATATGACCTGGTCAGAAAAATGTGCCGGGAACAGCTTGATGAATTCCAGAGAGCACTGCGCACGGATTTTATCGCCCTGCCTGAGCTGGGGGAGGAGGAAACCCGGGAATCTTTCCTGCCGCTTCTGAAATACTTTGAAAAGAACCGCAGTATCCTTGTGATCTTATGCGGACATGATCTTCCGACAGATCTATCGGGCGACATGCACCGGATCTACAGTGAAAAGATTCTTGAGCAGATGGTAAAGCATTTTTCAATTCCTGCAGCCCGTCGCAGTATGGCTTCTTACTACGCCAGACTGATCAGCGGAAACATTCTCACTTCCATTCTCTGGTGGCATGAACAGCAGTTTAACGCCTCGGAAGATGAAATGCTGGAAATTATCCGTACAGCGGTCAGTCACGGCGTTTACAACAGCATGCATGACAATCTTGGACTCTGAAGAAAAATGATTCCGGAGTGTAACAGCTTATGAAAAATCATGAATATGTCGATGGAGAACTCCATCAGCTTAACAAGAAATATGCGCAGCTGAAGCTGAAGCAGAAAGAGAGAATCAATGAATGGTTCCGTGAATCCATTCAGTCTTTCTATGAAACAAACGGCAGATACCCGGAAGAAAAAGACAGCGAGGCAGTTGTTTCTCCTGTTCTGGAACGGATTGAAAGTGCCGGAATCTGGATCCCCGACCGGGAAATCTTCAAAAGATACCGGAAGAACGGACCTCAGATCATCCGTAAAATGAAGCTTCAGGAAAGAACAGAAAACAATAACAAGCTGCTTCTGGAACCTCTTGAACATGACTTTTCCGTCTGCAAAGTCCCAGATTATTCCAGAGTGGATCTGACTGTGCCGTTCACCTTCACCGGCTGCACTGATGAAGAGAACTCTCTTGTATGCCCATCCGCCTTTGTTCCGGACAATATACTGGAAAGAGAAGACGGCTGGAAAGGGTTCCGCCTGGCAGGCGTGCTTGATTTTTCGCTGATCGGAATTCTGGCAGGAATCACAAAGGCACTTGCGAATAATGAAATCAGTGTCTTTGCGGTAAGCACATTCAATACCGATTATATTTTCGTGAAAAAAGGAAAATTCAAAGACGCTATCCTGATCCTGAAAAGCTATGGCTTCCATGTGAAGGAAGAAGAATGATGCACAGATAACAAAGAGGACCGCCTCCAGACAGCTTTCGTGCTGAATGAAGACAGTCCTCTTTGCTTTACTGATCCTTACCGCGGATGAACGGATTCCGTTCTTCTGCGGTGGGGGTTATTTGATTCTATCAAAGCTTCCGAAGCCAGGCTTACTGAGATTGCAACACTTAAGAAGCACATCATCAATTACTCCAAGACCAGAAGCACCTATGAAGAATATCGGAAGGCCGGATACAGCAAGAAGTTCTTTGAGGCTCACCGGGAAAAGATCACGCTTCATAAGGCTGTCAAGCAGGCCTTTGACGACCTGGGCGTGAAGAAGATCCCGAAGGTAAAGGATCTGAATGAAGAATATGCAAGACTGCTTTGCGATAAGAAAACTGCCTATGCCAAATACCGGAAACTGCGGGATGAGGCGCAGGAGCTTCTGATTGCACAAAGCAATATTGTCTCAATTTATGATTTTGCAGGTGGAAAGCTTCTTAGGCAAGAGAAGGAGGAGCAAAAAGCGCTGATGGAATGAATCTCAAAAAAACAAAAAGTTGTAACGTCGGTATTGACAACAGAGTTGTAACACGATATATTACAACTATTAGCTGATAATAACCTATGCGGAGGTGAAAAATGCAGATCGGAAGCAAATTTACAATCGGAGTCCACATCATCACGGCCATCGACTATTTCAAGGATATGGACCGTGTGAACAGTGAATTCCTTGCCGGAAGCATCGGGGTGAATCCCGTCATTGTCCGCACAGTCATTTCACAGCTCAGGGAAGCAGGTCTAGTTAAGACACAGCGCGGCAGCAGCGGCGCAGAGCTTGCAAAGCCTCTTAATGAAATCACGCTCTATGACATCTACAAAGCCGTTGGCAGCGTAGATGAAAAGGAAGGTCTCTTCCATTTCCATGAGCAGCCGAATCCGGACTGCCCGGTGGGCAGGAATATTCACAGTGTGCTGGATCAGCGCCTCATGGATGCCCAGAAGGCGCTGGAAGAGAGACTTAAAACCACCACGCTTGCCGATATCGCTGAAGATACAAAGCAGGCAGTGGGCAACGAATCTAACGAAAAAAAGGAGTAATCTATCATGAAAAAGATCTTGATCGTCAACGGCAGCAAAAGAAGAAAAGGCAATTCCTACGCCCTGGAAGCCCGTATTGCAGAGCAACTTCAGGGAAAGGCGGAAGTGACCTGCTTCAACATCGGAGAAAAGGATGTCCGTGCATGTCTTGCCTGTGACGCCTGCAAGCGTCAGCACACTCCCAACTGCATCCAGAAGGATGATTTCACCGCCCTGATCCCGGAGATCGATTCCTGCGATGCCATGCTGATCCTGGCCCCTGTGCACTGGGATCGGTTCCCTGCTCAGCTTAAGGCCTTCCTTGACCGCACCTACTCCTTCATGGACTTCACCCAGCCCGATTTCTCCATGGCAGGACGCAAGGACAAGAAGCTCGGCGGATACTTTTTCGCCGGTTTCGGACCGGTCGATGTGTATACGCAGATGGTCGAGACCAACCTTAAGAGCTTTGCCACTGCCGGATTCCGTGATTATAAGGCGCATGTTGCCGGTGATGCGAATGTTCCGGGCAGCATCATGGAGAAGGCGGATGATCTGAAGGCTGCAGACGAAATGGTCGAATGGCTGCTTGCCTGACAGCACATAAACGCAACCAGATGAAAAGTTGGAGGCTGGGCGGTTCAGTTCAGCCTCTTTTTACAAGAAGGGAGGCATATGAAAACAAAACTGCCTGTAAGAATGATGACCTCTATAGCGGTACTGTCGGCCGTTTCCTTTGTCTTATCCTTTCTGGAATTCCCAGTCCCACTGTCTCCTTCTTTTGCAAGAATGGATCTGTCAGACTTTCCTGCACTGATCGGAGCCTTCGCTTTCGGCCCGGTCGCAGGGATCCTGATTGAACTTGTAAAAAACCTGCTGGGGCTCACCTCTTCAGCCACAGGTGGGATCGGGGAACTTGCCAACTTTTTGATGGGCGCTTCCTTTGTTGCAACGGCCGGGTTGATCTACAGGCATCATAAGACAAAGAATACGGCTCTTTTAGGCGGAATCGCGGGCAGCTTTGTCATGGGTATCGCAGCGGCGCTGGCAAACTACTTCATCCTGCTGCCACTCTTTGAACAGTTTATGCCGGTGGATCAGCTGATTGCATCCTTCGGAGAGTTCATCCCGTTTATTAAGACAAAACGGGATGTTGTCCTGTATAATGCGTTCCCGTTCAACTTGCTTAAGGGACTCGTGATAACTGCATTTACAATGCTCATATATAAAAGAATCCGACCACTGCTGAAAGGAAAGGATTGAATATGTCAAAGGCAGAAAACTATCTTCGTTATATTGTACATGAGATCCATAGTGGACGATGAAGGGCTTCCGGTAACTGCAGCGATCGATATGATGGACGCGGATGAGAACGGGTTGTATTTCCTGACTGCAAGGGGCAAAGGCTTTTATGACAGATTAAAGAAACGCGGATTCCTGGCGCTCACAGCGCTCAAGGGAGAGGATACGATGACCAGTGTTGCCGTATCCGTTCGCGGAAAAGTCCGGGAGCTCGGATATGACAGGATCCCGGAACTCTTTGAAAAGAACCCTTACATGCACACGATCTACCCAACGGAAGAATCCATGAAAGCACTGATGGTCTTTCAGATTTATGAGGGGACCGGCGAATGGTTTGATCTTTCAAAGAAGCCGATCGAAAGAGCTTCCTTTACATTCGGATGTAAAGAGGCAGAAGCAGTCGGCAGGAAGCCGGAAGGCTATTATATAACAGATGCCTGCATCGGCTGCGGAAGCTGTGCGGCAGTTTGTCCGCAGAGCTGCATTATAACAGACAATGTGCCTCATGTGATCGAGCAGGAGCATTGCCTGCACTGCGGAAACTGTCTGGAAGAAGGTAAATACTAATGAAAGAGATGACACAGACAGAACGCCTGGACTATCTTGTCGAAGAGTTTAAAGAGGATTCTGTCCGGTACAGAGATCTGGAAACTCCGAAGGATACGGAAGGCAAGAAACGAATTCTTCGGTCTCTGATGAATATCCGCATGCCGCGCCGCATGGATGCCCGGGTGACAGAGGTCCAGGATGAATACCTGAAGGAACGAATCCGTGAAAACGGGATCGTTATGCTTCCCCAGATCCCGACGATCGCGGCCCGGGGCAGCACTCATGCTTTTGCAGATCATATTTCTATCTGGCAGGGCGATATCACGAGACTGACAGTCGACGCCATCGTGAATGCGGCCAATTCACAGATGCTCGGGTGCTTTGTTCCGATGCATACCTGTATCGATAACTGCATCCATACCTTCGCAGGGATCCAGCTTCGGGCGGAGTGCAATCGTCAGATGAATCAACTCAGGGCAAAGTACGGCCCGGATTATGAACAGCCGACAGCGGTTCCGATGCTGACGGACGGATATAATCTTCCGGCAAAGAAGGTCATCCATATCGTCGGACCGATCGTAGAAGGAACATTGACAAAAGATCTTGAGCAGGATCTGGCTGCCTGCTACAAAAACACACTTGACATGTGCCTGGAAAACGGATTGCACTCAGTTGCTTTCTGCTGCATCTCCACCGGTGTCTTCCACTTCCCGAATAAAAGGGCAGCGGAGATCGCGGTTCAGGCTGTGACGGAATGGCTTTCGGAGCATCCCGATGCCATGGAAAGAGTGATCTTCAATGTTTTCAAAGATGAGGACAAAACATATTATGAAACAGAATTACAATGAACTTCCGAACGGATATCTGGAATCCATCAACCGAGGGATCCTGGCGGTTCAGAGTTTCAGGGGCGGCATGAGCAGACCTGGCGGTTCGTTCTTTTCAGGGCGGTATGAGTAGAGGTAAACTCTCCCGCGCAGAAGGCATCGCCAGGCTCAAAACAGAAATTGAAACGGCCGATGCCATTGTGATCGGGGCCGGAGCAGGGCTATCCACGGCAGCCGGTTTTATCTATAGCGGTGAACGGTTTGAGAAGTACTTTGGAGACTTTGCAAAAAGGTTTGGCATTCAGGATATGTATTCCGGTGGTTTCTATCCTTTTCCGGATGCCGAAACCCGCTGGGCCTGGTGGGCCAGAAATATCTACATTAACCGCTATGTACCAGCGCCGAAATCTGTCTACGATAATCTTCTGTCACTGGTGAAGGACAAAGATTATTTCGTCATCACAACGAACGTCGATCACCAGTTTCAGAAGGCAGGTTTTGATAAAAAGCGGCTTTTCTACACGCAGGGCGACTACGGTTTATTCCAGAGTGTAGATCCGAAGAACCGGAAAACCTATGACAACGAAGAATGGGTCATGAAGGCGATGGAGGCACAGGGCTTCGTCAGAGATTCTGAGAATGTCTTCCAGCCGCCGAAGGACGGGACACTTCTGATGCGGATCCCGAAGGAACTGATCCCCAAATGCCCGGATGACGGCTCGGATGTGACTACAAATCTTCGCTGTGATGATTCATTCGTTGAGGACGAAGGCTGGAAGAGAGCATCAGCAGCATACTCCGATTTCCTGAGAAGACATGAGAAACTGCATGTGCTTTATCTGGAGATCGGCATAGGAATGGGAACGCCTGTTATCTGCAAATATCCTTTCTGGCAGATGACGAATGACAACCCGAAGGCAGTCTACGCCTGCCTCAATTATAGCGAGGCTTATTGCCCGGTGCAGATCGAAAAACAGTCCATCTGCATCAATGGCGACAGTGCAGAAGTGATAGAGCAGCTTCTGTGAGAAGGCAAAAAATGAGAAAAGTATCCCAGAGCCAGATATCGGTTTTGCCGATGTCAGGCTTCGGGATTTTTTTGTGGAGCAGATCAGTCAGTTACTTCGCAGAAATTGAAGATGAAATGAAACCGTATCGGGAAAAAGCAAAGATCAGAATGAAATCAGCCGGAAATCAGTCAATGTAACATGCCATGTTACATTATGAACGCGCTGTTTTCTTGTGATCAGGCTTGTTTCTTTCTAAGATGAGAGTGCAGAAAGAAAGGAAAACATGTAAATATGAACGGACTTGGAAACAAAATCGCCCGCCGCAGAAAAGACCTCGGCATGACCCAGACGGAGTTCGCGGAAGATCTCTGCGTGACCAGACAGACCGTCAGCCGCTGGGAGGCGGGCAGTGTCATGCCTGATATTGACAAGATCGCCGATCTTGCAAAACTGCTTCAGGTCAGCTGCGATTATCTGCTCAATGATGAAATCAAAGAAGATGAAACACCTTCCATCCATACAGATCCGGCCAGCAGGCTTCTCAAAGACGCGCTTGGCAAAAAGGTAAGATTCACATTCTTTGAGGATGAGGCGGATATGGATCTCTGGAATACCGTATGTGAGATTGTGAGCCTCGAAGGCGGCTGGATGAAAGTGAAGGCGCAGACGAAAAAGGGAGAACTTGAAAAGCTGATCCCTGTCTCTTCCGTATTGAGCATCGCCTATGAAAAGGAGGAAGAATAATGGAGTATGTCGCACTTGTCTTCAGCATTTTCGGGTTGCTGGCTTATACTGAAATCTCTTCACTCAAATCCAGAATCACACAGCTGGAACGCTCACTGACAAAGATGGAGGGCACCGCACAGCACATTGACCGCAAAGCCCTTGTCAAAGCCGCTTCTGAATACATCGGAAGCGATGTGGTCCTTGATCTCAAAGAGGACTATCAGGATGCCGATATCATGCTTTACGGCAATACAAAGCACGGCTCAAACATCATCCTGGACGCGGATGAGGACTGGATTCTTGTGGAAACCCGTTCCAAGAAGGGTACCGAGACAAAGCTGATCCGTACGGAAGGACTGGAGTCCATCGCAAAAAAGAACGCGTAGTCAGCGCAACATTAAGAATTGAAAACAGGAAGGCCATGGATGTCTTCCTGTTTTCCGATATAATGGAATTGAAGTACAGCCCTGTACACAAAGGAGGACCACATTATGAAAAAAGCGAAAAAACTCCGTGTGACCGCTTCCGCCATCATTGCCGGACTCTGCGTGTCGGGATGCTCATTTGCCCCGGAAGAAAATGAGCCGGTCGATGTGTACGGTCCGCCGATCAGTGAAGAGAGCGATGAGGAAAACAAAACCCCTGAACCCGAAGCGGATGAAGGGGAACAGAAGGAAGAATACAAACCGGAGGAAAACGCACTGGAAGGTGTCTATGGCCCGCCTGTCACCGAAGTGCCGGATGAGAATTATGAGCCGGGTGACAATGTTGCCGAACCGCTCTATGGCCCGCCTGCGGGAAGTGAAACCAGATAGGGAGAAAACCAATGAAATCAATCAGGGAAGTCAAACAGAACCATCTGGAAAAGCTTGCGGATTACGTGGAAAACAGACTGTATGTGAAGCCTGAACTGCGCCATCTGTTTCTGGAGCTGACATTGCGCTGCAATGAACATTGTTTTCATTGCGGCTCCTCATGCGATTACACCGGCAGTGAGGATCTCAGCCTGGATGACTACAAACGCATTCTTGATGAGGTGAAGGAAGACTTTGACATTTCAAAAATGATGTTATGCATCACCGGCGGCGAACCGTTGTTAAGAAAGGATTTCTTTGAAATCATGGCTTATGCCGATCAGCTTGGCTACCGCTGGGGCATGACCAGCAACGCCACCCTGATCACACCGGAGACTGCCCGTAAACTTGCCGAAACAGGCATGCGCACCATCTCAGTGTCGATTGACGGTCTTGAGGAAACCCATGACCGTTTAAGAGGCACAAAGGGCGGTTATGCGCGGGCCATGGCAGGCATTCAGAATCTCATCGATGAAGATGCCTTTGTGGCGGTGCAGATCACAACCGTGATCAATCATAAGAATATCGAGGAACTTGATCAGCTGTTTGAAATCATGGACCGCATTGACATCGATTCCTGGCGGCTTGCCGCGCTGGAGCCGATCGGCAGGGCGCTCTTACGGCCGGAACTGATGTTAACTAGGGAAGATCATATCCGGCTGATGGACTTTATCAAAGAGAAGAGACAACAGGGATATCCCGTCATGTACGGCTGTTCTCATTATCTCGGTTTAGATTATGAGGCGGAAGTCAGAGACTGGTACTGGCTATGCAATGCGGGTGTCTATACAGGCTCGATCATGGCCAACGGCGATATCGGCGCATGCCTTGATATTGAACGCAGACCCGAAACCATCCAGGGCAATATTTTCAAAGAGCGCTTCAGCGATGTCTGGAATCACCGCTTTGAAATCTTCCGCAAAGATTTTGCTGAAGAAAACAGCACATGCGCAGCCTGCGAACATAAAAAGTATTGCCGGGGAGACGCAAGACACAGCTGGAATTATGATGAAATGAAACCGATGGTGTGCATGAAAAACATCCTGTTCTGAACATATGAAAAAACGCGCTGGAATGCGCGTTTTTGATATGCCTTTGTTTATGCCTTACGGCAGCGGCCAGTAGCCCGGCATGGAGTTTCCTGACTGCTCATCCTGCTGGGGCTGTTCAGTCTGTTCCTGCTGGCTGGTTGTTTCATTTGTGGAAAGGGAACCGGTCAGGGTGACCTCGATGTTCATTTCCTGATTGTCACGCACGATGCTGAGAGTGATCGTGTCGCCGACTGCCTTCTGACGCAGATAGATCGAAAGATCCTGATAGCTTGTCACCTTATTGCCATCGATGGCGGTGATTCTGTCATAAGGCTTTAAGCCCGCTGCCTCCGCGCCGCTGCCGGTGATGGTATCCGTGATATAAAGACCTGCTTTATAGTTCTGGGTATCCTGGGTGAGCTGCTGCAGATAGACGCCGATGGTCGGACGGTTTGTCACTTCGCCATGGGCCATCAGCTCAGAAGCCACATCCATCGCGGTGTTGACCGGGATGGCAAAACCGATGCCTTCAATCAGTGCGCCGGAGCTGGTCTGGCCGGAGTCCTTGGCATTGACGATACCGATCAGGTTGCCGTTGCCGTCAAACAGGCCGCCGCCGGAGTTGCCAGAGTTGATGGTCGCGTTGGTCTGGATCAGTTCCATCGATTCGTTTTCAATCACGATCTCACGGGTGGTTGCGGAGATGATGCCGCTGGTGACGCTGCCGCCAAGGGTTCCCAGAGGATTACCGATGACGATGGCGGTATCGCCGGTTGCGATCTTGGAAGAGTCGCCGACGGTTGCCGGGGTCAGGTTGCCGGCATCGATCTTGACTACCGCGATATCTGATTTGGCATCCTTGCCGATCAGTTCCGCTTCATACTGCTTGCCATCATACAGGGTGACGGTGATGCTTTCAGCGCCATCCACGACATGGTTGTTTGTGATGATGTATCCGTCATCGGAAATGATTACGCCGCTGCCTGCACCCTGGGTTGTATAGGTGCCTCCGAAGAAGCCGTATCCCTGGGCGGTTGCGGTGATCACGATCTCAACGATGCTCGGGCTAGCCTTGGCTGCCACATCGGCAATGCTCATGCCGGTTGCGGCTCCGGAAGCGGAAGTCATCGGGGAAGTGGATGAGGCGGTGGACTGATATACAACCGTTGTGCCCGCGCCGCCAAGATGCGTTGCCGCGAACCATCCGCCGCCAAGACCGCATGTCATTGAGATCACGGTGCTTGCCGCAAGAATGGCAATCGGATGCGCCTGCTTTCCGGTTTTTCTGTTTGTACGTTTGTATGCCGGTCTGACTTCGGTATACTGTGTATTGCTGATATCTTCAGTGTTTTCAGTTTCTCTGTATTCACTCATAATCTGTATACCTCCAATTTCTTTTTACATGTCTGATACTAGTTCCCGAATGTGACACTTAAGTGAACATTCCGTAAACTTTACGTGGTTATTTTAACGCTGATGCGGATAATTGTTAAACAATACGCAGTTGTGCGCCGGTAATCTTAACATTCCCCGTTTTCTGCGGAAACCCGCACAAAGCAGTTGAAATGACGGGTCTGAATTCAGATAATGTTCTCATAAAACGCCCGGAAAACAAGGAGGGAACCATGCTCAGAATCATGATCAAATGCCTTGGCGGCTTCTCAAGCAGCGGGCTGGTGAACCAGCTGAACAATGAAGTGAAGGAAAAAGGGATGGAGGACAAGGTGAAATTCATCTTTCCCCAGTTCGGTCAGCACAAGCTCGATCTGAACAGCGAGCCGGTGGACATCGTCATGTTATGTCCGCATATGGCCATCTATGCCAAAAGCCTGGCGGAAGCCAATCCCGATACCCCGTTTTACATTATGCCGACCAGACTCTACGGCATGATGCAGGCGGAAGAGCTTTATGAGGATGCGGAAGATGTGATCAAAGGCTTCAAAGAAACCGGCATGAATCCGTTCCATTTTGAAGGCGAGGAAGTGGCCATCCGTGTCAAGCGCTCCGTTTCCCACCGCAAATTCATCGCAGAGAATCAGAACGGATGAAGAGCTGTTCTGAAATACAGGTTAAACCGAAACAATACATATAAGGAAAAACACATGGCGAATGATCTGCTGATCCGCAGTTTGAATATTGACTGGAACATCATCCCGCCTGATTCCTATCTGAGAAAGATTGAATCTCTCAAAGACAGGGATGAGATTGTTTTCAATGTGCCTGTGACATTCTTCGCCGGGGAAAACGGCAGCGGCAAATCCACGCTTCTCGAAGGTATCGCGGTGGCGGCCGGATTCAATCCTGAAGGCGGCACCAGAAATTATGCCTTCTCCACATACGATTCCCATTCCTCGCTTCATGAGGCGATCCGTCTGATACGCGGCGTGCGCAGAATCCGCACCGGCTATTTCCTGAGAGCCGAAAGTTTTTACAATGTGGCGACCAAAGAGGAGGAATACAGCCGCGAAAAGGGCGGCAGACCCCAGCACTACCACGAAAAAAGCCATGGGGAAAGCTTCCTGGCACTCGCCAGGAATCATTTCAGCGCGGACGGTCTGTATCTGCTCGACGAGCCCGAAGCTGCGCTTTCTCCCCAGCGTCAGCTGACGCTTCTGCTGCAGATCAGTGAATATGCAAAGCGGGGCGCGCAGTTTATCGTCGCCACCCATTCACCGATTCTGCTCGGCACGCCGGATGCGGAAATCCTGAGTTTTGATGACGGTGAGATTCATCCGGTTTCCTATGAGGAGACAGACAGCTACCGCATCACAAGTCTTTTCATCAACCAGCGCGAGCGGATGCTTAAACAATTGCTGGAAGAAGAGGAAGAGTAAAACAAAAGGAGGTTTCAAAACCTCCCTTGTGAGCCTTACAGGCTATTGGTGGATCTTATGGAATTCAGGCGGCGGGTGCGTACCATTTCGGCACATCCGCTTTTTTGAATGGGCTTGTGTTTTTGATCGCCGAAGAAATCAGCCGGATCAGCTGGCCATAGATGCGTCCGTACTTGGAACCCAGGGCTGCCTCGATACTGTCGAACATGATGCCGGTGCGCCTTGTCTTAAGAAGTTTTGCGGCATCGGGCATATCGGATGTGATGATCTTTGAAACGGATGATTCATTGACTTCGATGCTGAGCTCATCCGCAAATGCGGAATCCCAGCTGACATTCAGATAGAGTTTGGCTTCCCCGTCGATAATCACCGCCTCCGAGGAAATAACGGATAATTCACTGCCTTCATTCAGATCCAGATGCATTGAGAGTACTTGTTCTGTCATATCAGTGCTCCTTTATCTGTACTTACATTATAGACAATGATTGTGTAAGACCTGTGAACTTATCCAAACAAATCATTAAGACAGTATAAGAAACTCTTTGGATCGCCTGTGAATCATATGGATAATCCATGACATACTTCATGCATGTGTAATCCATTTAGACAGGTAATGAAAAGAAAATCTTTTAAAAGCGCAATAAGTATAAAAAATCAATCTTTATCATGCAAAAAATCTGATGTTTGTAGTATTATTTTAAGAGCTGTTATTATCTATATAATCGCAGTCAGATACAAATACACAGAGGGGATCGAATATGGATTGGAAAACATTACCTGGATTTGAAGAAAAATTTGCAAGAATCACAATCAAACCGCATAACACATTCGGCGGCAAGGTTGTGGAAGTGCTCTATGGCGCTCAGGACGAAAACGGCAACCCCGTTCAGCCTAAGGAAGCAGGCGTAGACGGATGCGGCCGCTGGTACGGCGTTGACAATGACGGAGAGACCACAATGTATGTGTGGACACACCCGGCATGCGACGGCGGAAATACCGAGTATGGCACAGAGTATGGCGAGAATGCAGTCGAGGCGATGGAAAACGATGTCCGTGCGAAACTCGCTCTTTGCCGCAAGGCTGAAGATATTCTGAAGAGCTCCGGCAATAAAGAAGAACAGATCGCTGCTCTCAGAGCTGAATGGGATGCGATGAAGAACTGGAACACACCGAAGGAAAAGGAATATGCGGAGCGTCTTGAAAACTCCCTGTCCTCCTTCACCGCAAAGCTCGAACGTTACAAGGCTAACGCTGAAGACAAGGCAAAGCTGGTTGCCGAGGCTGCTGAACTGGCTTCTTCCACAGAATGGAAGAAGACACAGGAAGCCTTCCGCACACTGCAGGATGAATGGCAGGAAATCGGTTCCGCAGGCGATGCGGATGATGAGCTCTGGGGACAGTTCTCCGCTGCCAGAAAGCAGTTCAACGATGCGCGCAGAGCTTACTTTGACAACCTCGATGAGATGCGTGCAAAGGCTGAAGAGGCCAAGAAGCAGCTGATCGAAGAGGCCGGCAATGTTCTCGCAGGCGTCAAGAACTGGAAGCAGGCAGGCGACAAGATGAACGCACTGATGGATTCCTGGAAGGCTGCCGGCAGCGCCGGAAGAGAAAAGGATGATGATCTGTGGGCTCAGTTCAACGGCATCAGAAAAGAATTCTTTGAGAAGAGAAGAGCTTTCTTTGATGAGAGAAATGAACTCAGAAAGCAGGCAGTAGATGCGAAGAAGGCATTGATCGCCAAGGCTCAGGAGATCGTTGACCAGAATAACTTCTCCAAGGAAATCACTGAGCAGATGAAGAATCTCGACAAGGAATGGAAAGCAGCTGGCAATGCCGGCAGAGAAGACAATGACAAGCTCTGGGATGCCTTCAAGGCAGTCAAGGAAGTCTTCTGGAATGCCAAGCATGAGGACAGCCTGAACCGTTTCAGAGAGATCATCGACAGAAAGCAGAACTCGATCAAGACAATCCGCGCTGAAGTTGAAAGACTCGGCGAACAGGAATACGAGACCAGCGACTATACAAAGATCCGCGGTATTCAGTCAAGAATCGAGGAAAAGAAAGCTGTCATCGAAAAGCTTCAGGAAGAGATCAAGGATCTCGAAGCAAAGATTGCTGAATAAGCATTCATTGAACCAGGACGCAGCCGGTGAAATCCGGCTGCTTTCTTTTTGATAAAAAATCCGGATCAATCTGATCCGGAAGTTTCATATCTGATCTGAACTGCTTATTTCTTTTTCATCGACAGTCCGTAAACCGCGCCGATGGTGCCGCCGATGATGTGGGTGAGCTGGGAAATATTGTCCGCCAGCGCAATGCCCTCATAGACCTGCTGGGTGATATAAATCAGTGCGACAATAATGGTAGTCAGAGGAATGCCTTTGCCGCTGCCGGTGACGGATGAAAGAAGAATGAAGGCAAATACAACCCCCGAGGCACCGAGCAATGCCGTATTGCCGGGCAGAAGAATGTGCACAATGCCGGTGATCAATGCCACCGCGGCGATGATTCCGGCCAGTCTGCCGCTGCCGTATTTTTCTTCCAGAAGCGGTCCCACCAGAAGAATGAGGATCATGTTATTGCAGTAATGCGAAATACCCGCATGTCCCAGAACATGGGTAAACAGACGCACATAGAACAGCGGATCGGTGAGTGAGCCTTTATATACGGAAAACAGCAGGATATCCGATCTGCCGCCGGTCAGATAAGAGGCGGCCAGAGCTCCCGCCGAAGCAAGCGCGAAACAGAGCACGACCGGTGAATTGAATTTGATTTTATTCATGAACACCTCCGGCAGATATTATAGAACATTTGTGATTTCAAAGCGAAAACGATATACTTTTAACGGTTAACAAGGAGGTCTTATGGCCAAAGGTAATAAAAAGAAGAAAAAGAAGGTCAAGGCAATCCAGGGATCCCCGATTGTCAATCCTGAGCTGAAAAGAGCGATTGATCAGCTGAAACAGGAGAATTCCATGGAGACACAGAATGCCCTGACAGAAGCACTGAAAAACGCAAAACTGCTTTCACCGGTGATTATTGACGGGGAACCTGTCAAAGATGAGACAGGCAGAATGACGCTGAAACCGAGTCAGGTCAGATTCCTGCTGATCAACTCAAAAGACGGCAAAACATTCTTCCCGGCTTTCACCGACATCGAAGAGACAAGAAAATTCCAGGTGAGCGGCGAGAATGATCCCAAACCGCAGAACGTTGTCAGAACGATGAAGGAATTTGATCAGTTCTTAAGAGATCCCAAGTCCAAGGCGGCCGGTGTTGTGATCAATCCCGGCAGCGACAATATCGTGATTCCGAAGAATCTGGTTTCTCTGGCTGCGGGAACGCTGACGCTTGCAGCCGCACCGGTTTCAGACAGTCCGGCACAACAGTCGCAGACTCCCGTAAACAATCCGCTTCTGAATGTGAGATATGTGGAGCCTTCAATCTATCCGACCAAGATGATCAACGCGGTATATGATCATTGCGCATCTGTACCTGAAATTGACCGTGTCTTCTTCAAGCAGAAGCTGACCGGCAATATCGTTTCCTTCTGGCTGGCAGTGGAAGCCGATACAAAGGATCAGGCGATTCTGGACGGTATCCTTGCGGCAGCCCAGCCGCTGGCAAAGGATGTTCCGGTGGAATGTGTCTTTGTCACAGATCAGATGATGAAGGAGATCATCAAGGAAACGGTTGCGCTTTATGACCGTGCACTGGAGCTTTGATGAAGATCATACAGCTGGATGAAAGCGCCAGAAACGAAGCGCTGAACCTTGCCAAAGAGGTGATCGCAGCCTCATATGATGAAAAGCAGACGGAAGCGCTCATCGCGTTTCTGAAAGAGCGTATCTCACGCTATGAATGCAAAGGCGCCTATGATGATTCTCTTTGCGGCTTCATCGTTTATGATGAAAGCCAGGCCCAGATCGTTCTGCTCATTGTGAAAGCGGATGATCGGAAAAAGGGAATCGGCACCATGCTGGTGGACGAAGTCAGAAAGGAAGCTTCCGCCCGCCACTATCCGCGTCTGAAAACCAATGCGCCGATGAATATGAAAGATTTCTATGAGGCCTATGGATTTGAAGCGGCGGATGCGCCAAAAGGCGAAGGGGACATGCAGATTGTCGAGATGGAATATCTGCTTGGCAGAGAGTATATCGGCAAAACCGTCACGGTGACCGTCGACAGACCTTACGGCAGCTTCCATCCCCATCATCCCGATGTGATCTATCCGCTTAATTACGGCTATGTGGATGAGCTGATCAGCGCGGACGGGGAATTCCAGGATGCCTATGTGTACGGTCCCAAAGAACCTGTGGAAAGCTTCCGCGGGGTTGTCAGCGGAATCATCTATCACAAGGACGGACCTTCCCGCTTCATTGTCACAAGGGCAGGGGAAATGATTGACCGCAGGGCGATCATGGAAACCGTTGCCTTTGAGGAACAGTATTACGACACCAGATTTGTCTGGAAAAATGAACTGAATTAGATGTCTGTATAAACGGACATCTTTTTTTTGCGTCTTCACAATCATGTTTCAAATGTTCACATGATCTTCAGATTTCATTCAATGAATCCACATACACGGAAAGTATTCTTGAAACCGTAAACAGGAGGTGCAGTAAATGAGCACACAGGTGATCGATACCTTCCAGAGAGTGGAGGACAAATACAGGATGACCCGCCAGGAAGCACGTGAAATCCTTCAGGAAATGAAAGGTCATATCAAAAAGGACTATTACTTCCAGTACACGGTCCACAACATCTACTACGACTCAAAGGATGCGCAGATGATCATCTCCTCCCTGAACAAGGACAAGTTCAAGGAAAAACTGAGACTGCGCTGCTATGAACAGCCTTCGGGAGACACGATGTGTTTCCTTGAAACAAAAAAGAAATACGGCGACATTGTTTACAAAAAGAGAATCACGTTAAGCCATGCCGAGGCGATGGCATATCTGAACCATGATGTTCCCCATCATGTTCATAACAACACCGCCGAAGAGATCGACTTTTTGAAGAACTATTATCAGGTTGAGCCGAAAACTCTCATCCTCTATGACCGCACATGTTTCTCATCGGTGAGCGAAGCGGATGTCAGAGTCACTTTCGATGCCAATATCCGGGCAAGGATCGATGATATCAGTCTGACGGAAAGAGGCGATGAGCAGCTGCTGATCGGTGAGGATGTGGTGATGGAGATCAAGGCGATGAACCGCTATCCGATGTGGCTGGTGGAAATTCTTTCCAGAAGGAAGCTCTACAAGCAGTCCTTCTCGAAATACGGCATGATTTACAGAAACAGCGCAGATGAACTGTGTCAGAAAGACACACCTGCATATATTTACGCAATGGAGAAAAAGGAGAATCAGTTATGTTCAGTTCAGTATTGACCGGTACGGCTTCCGGATTATCAGTCGCTTCCGTCGCGATCTGCGTTGCGGCATCGCTCGCATGCGGACTCATTCTTTCCCTCACATACAGAAAATGTGAAAATCCGTCAAAGAGTTTCACAACAACCGTGGCGCTGCTTCCTCTGATCGTCATGATGGTGATCATGATGGTCAACGGAAATCTCGGTGTCGGTGTTGCCGTGGCAGGCAGCTTCTCCCTGGTCAAGTTCAGATCGCTTCCCGGCAAGGCAAGTGACATCCTGATCATCTTCGCTTCCATGGGCATCGGTCTTGCGACCGGCATGGGATATGCGGTATTCGCCATCGCCGCATCCATCGTATTCGCGCTTTGTTACTTCGTATTCTCAGCGACAGCTCTGCTCAGCGCGGATCAGACTTACAGAAGCCTGCGCATCACGATTCCGGAAGATCTCGACTATATCGAAAACTTCAAGGACATCTTTGAGAAATACACAAAGAAGGCGGAGGAACAGGCAGTGCGCACCATCAACCTTGGCACCATGTACCAGGTGACATATGATATCAGCCTGAAGAATGCGGCTGATGAAAAGGCAATGATCGACGCCATCCGTGTGCGCAACGGAAACCTTCCCGTCATTTCATCCAGGGCCGCCACCGTTTCGGCGGAACTGTAATATACAGATCTAAGGACTGCAGCCTTCGGGCTGCTTTCTTTTTGAATCGAAACCGGCTCTCAAGGAACAATTCTGTGATAACATTTTTTTATGCTGATTGTAGGAATTCTCGCAACCGTGAGTCTGGTGCTGTTTGGCACCGCATACAGTTTTCTTTTATACAATGCCCACTTTCAGAACCGGCTGATGGAATGGTTAAGCGCCAAGGCCAATGTGATTCACATGAAAGAGGAGAGCGAACTGAAAGGCAGACGTTTTTATGTGCCCCGGGAAAACCGCGATATCCGCGTGAATATTTACAATGCTTCACAAGGGGAGAACAGACCGGCCGTATTCTTTGCCCACGGTTCGAAGTTTGTCGATTCGGATGCCGATGAATGGGATGATTTCTGCGACTGGTTCGCAAAGGAATTTGACTGTGTTCTCTTCAGCATCAATTATTCAAAGATCGGCATTCATGTGACCAGCTATCCGCAGGATGAAATCCAGGACACGATCCGCTATTTCCGCGCGCACGCAGACGAATACGGCTTTCATAAAAACAATTTCATGATGATGGGATTTGAGGCCGGCGCCTATCTTTCCATGATCGCAGGCTTCCAGCTGCTCAGAAGAGGCATCTTTTCCAGAGGCTTTATCTTTGTGAATCCGTTTGTGGATTATACCAATGTCAGCTTTGCCCAGGCGGGCTACCATCCCCAGCCGCTCGCATTGATCACACTGGGTGCGGATGAGATGCGGGAAAAATGGAATGAATATTCCGGCGCTATCCGGGCACAGGATATTTATATGCGGGAATGGGACAGACCCGCTGTATCAAAGAAGATTCTTTACGCACCTTACGAAAAGACAGAAGGGCAGGAAGCGGAGGATCAGAGGCTTCTTGTCAACTGGCTTCACATACGTTTCAACGAATTTGCAGCATAAACAAACAGGAGAATTCAACAGATGAGCGCACAATTCACCAAATGGGCTGCCTGCTGGGGCAATGCCACATCGATTATCAATCAGACCGAATGCACATATGCCAAAAACATGACCTACCGCTATCCGGTAAGAATGTGCTTTGACGGCAGCCGCATGCGGATCCGCTTTTCCAATATCGCCGGCACCGAAACGGTCAGTTTCACCGCCTCCGTTGCGAAAAGCAGCCGCAAGGCCGTGATCAGGGAAGACACGATTGTCAAACTGAGACAGAACGGCAGCCGCAGAATCGTGATCGAGCCGGGTAAGGAAGTCACCAGCGATGAATTCGATTTCGATGTGAAGGCGGGGGAATATATCTCCGTTTCCATCCATGTCTGGGAGGCAACCCAGATGAACTCGGCAGTATTGATCACCGGTCCGCTTTCCGGCGGTTTCTATTCCTATGGCGATCATGAATATGAATCCGTTCTGCCTCTGGATGAGACCAGAAAGACCAACTGGTATTTCTTCCTGAACACCATCGATGTCTGGACGGAGGAAAAGAACCATGCCCTGGTATGCTATGGCGATTCCATCACCGCCCAGGACTGGCCGGACTATCTCGCATTGCGTGCATGGGATCTGGGATACCGCGATGTTTCGATTATCCGCAGAGCGATCAGCGGCACCAGAATTCTCAGAGAATATACCTGCAAAACCTATGCCGCCTACGGCATCAAGGGAGAAACCCGCTTCCCGGTGGAACTCAATACAGCCGGAGTCAAAGCGGTATTGATCCAGCATGGCATCAATGACATCATCCATCCGGTCGGCGTGGAAGTGAATCCATGGAGACCGCTCAGCGATCTGCCGACTGCCGAGGAAATGGCGGAAGGGTTTATGGAATTCTATGTGAAGCCGGCAAGGGAAATGGGCCTGAAAGTCTATGGCGGCACCCTGATTCCGATCTACGGCTGGCGCACATATGCGTCCTTCCGTGAGGAGCTCAAGGATCAGTTCAATGAATGGATCCGCACAACCGATACGCTGGACGGCGTGATTGACTTTGACCTTGCGCTCAGAGACGAAACCAATCCATACGCATTCCGCAAGGAATACGATTCCGGCGACCACCTTCATCCAAGCGCAGAAGGATACAAGGCAATGGCTGAAGCTGTGGATACAGAACTTCTGAAATAAAACCATTACAGAAACCGGGGAGGACACATCATGAGCATGCGTGCACGGGGAGGAAGAAATCAGTTTCTGACTGAAGAAGAAAAAAAGAACGCTCCCAAAGTCACCAAGGAACTTCTGCTGAGAATACTTTCATATCTCAGACCGTACTGGAAACAGATGACAATCGTGCTTGCGGCGATTATCTGTTCCTCCATTCTTTCCATTTATCCGAGCATCATCACCGGTAAAATCATTGACGAAGGACTGCTGGCAAAGGATCTCAACCGCCTGGTCTTTCTGATTCTGCTTTCACTGGGGGTGACGCTTGGCTCCAATCTGATCGGTGTGCTGGAAAGCTATATGAACACCTGGATTGCCCAGCATATCACGTTTGACATGCGCAATCAGATGTATGAACATCTGCAGAAGATGCCCCAGAGCTTTTTCACTTCCAGCAACCAGGGAGACATCATCACCAGAATGACTTCCGATATCTCCGGGGTGCAGCAGATCATCACCAATACCTTCACCAGCATTCTTTCCAATTCCATCACCCTGATCGTCGCATTGATCGCGATGTTTCAGAAAAACTGGGTGCTGGCCATCACCGGCATCATCATCGTTCCGCTTTTCACACTGCCCACCCGCAAAGCCGGCAAGACCAGATGGACACTGACCCAGGAGGCGCAGGCATGCAATGATCAGATCAACGGCATTCTCAATGAAACGCTCTCCGTTTCAGGTCAATTGCTGGTCAAGATCTTCGGCATGGAGAAGTTTGAATACCGCAAATACCGCAAGGCCAATGAGAAGATGATCAATCTGAACATCCGCGAGTCCATGGCGGGCAGATGGTTCCGGGTTGTCATTTCCACGGTTTCATCGGTCGGACCGATGTTACTTTATCTTGTCGGCGGCATTCTCATGATCCGCTACAACCAGGATCTGACCGTCGGCGATGTGACTGTGCTTGTCACACTGCTTGGCAGGATGTACGGACCGGTCAATTCACTGCTCAATATTCAGGTGGAATGGATCCGGGCAATGGCCAATTTCACAAGAATCTTCGGCTATTATGACATGCCGGTGGAAATTGAAAACGCACCAGATGCCATCACACCCAAGCAGGCAAAAGGCAATATTGAATTCTCCCATGTCTTCTTCCGCTACAATCCGGAAAGGATGATTTTGAAGGATGTCAGCTTCAAGCTCAAAAGCGGCCATTCGATTGCCATTGTCGGTCCATCCGGCTCAGGCAAATCGACCATGATCAATCTGATTCCGCGTCTTTATGATGTCACAGCTGGAACGGTGAGATTCGACGGCATAGATGTGCGCAGGCTTGATCTTGAATTCCTGAGAAGGAATATCGGCATCGTCACCCAGGACACCTATCTGTTCAACGGCACCATCCGCGAAAATCTCATGTATGCCAATGTGCATGCGAGTATTGAGGAGATGGAGGAGGCATGCCGCAAGGCCAATATCCATGATTACATCATGAAGCTGGAAAAAGGCTATGACACAGAGGTCGGCAACCGCGGTCTCAAGCTTTCCGGCGGCGAGAAGCAGCGCATCTCCATTGCCCGTGTGCTGCTCAAGAATCCGGCTGTGATGATTTTCGATGAGGCGACCGCATCGCTTGACTCAATCAGTGAGAAGGCGATCCAGGATGCGATTGATCCGCTGATTGAATCACGCACCAGCATTCTGATTGCCCACCGGCTTTCAACCATTCTGGCTGCCGATGAGATCATCGTGCTCAAGGATGGTGAGATCGTTGAGCAGGGAACCCATAAGGAGCTCGTCAATGCGGGCGGCGTTTATACGGAACTTTATAACACCCAGTTCAAACCGCAGATTACCGAAGCGTGAGATTCACTGGAATTGAACCTTGGAAATCACACGGATTGTGGTATCATTAACGCATTAAAGCGATAAAGGAGGCTGCGTATGAGCAAGATTCAGATGAAGACACCGCTGGTCGAGATGGACGGCGATGAAATGACAAGAATCCTTTGGAGAATGATCAAGGACGAACTGATTCTTCCGTTTGTGGATCTGAAAACAGAGTATTACGATCTCGGACTGGAACACCGTGACGAAACCGATGATCAGGTGACAATGGACTCCGCTCTTGCGACAAAGAAATATGGCGTTGCGGTCAAATGCGCAACCATCACACCCAATGCCGACAGAATGAAGGAATACAACCTGAAGAAACTGTATAAGAGTCCCAACGGCACGATCCGTGCGGCACTGGACGGAACCGTGTTCCGCGCACCGATTCTGGTCAAGGGAATTGAACCGTATGTCAGAACATGGAAGAAGCCGATCGTCTTGGCAAGACATGCCCATGGCGATGTTTATAAAGACAGTGAAATGAAGATCAATGCCGAAAATCTGCCCGTCAAGGCAGAGCTGGCTCTCACCGATGCGGCCGGCAATGAGACCAGACAGGAAATCTTCACATTCAAGGGTGACGGTATTCTGGAAGGCATGTACAATACAGGCGCTTCCATCAGAAGCTTTGCACGCTCCTGTTTCGAATATGCCCTGGATCAGAAAATGGATCTCTGGTTCTCCACCAAGGACACCATTTCCAAAGTCTATGACGGCGAATTCAAGGCGGTCTTTGAACAGATGTATGAACAGGAATACAAGGAAAAATTCAAAGCCGCAGGCATTGAATATTTCTATACTCTGATCGATGACGCAGTTGCCAGAGTCATCCGCTCTGAAGGCGGCATGTTATGGGCGCTTAAAAACTATGACGGCGATGTCATGAGCGACATGATGGCAACCGCATTCGGCTCCCTGGCAATGATGACTTCCGTACTGGTTTCACCGGACGGTGTCTATGAATATGAAGCTGCCCACGGCACCGTGCAGAGACATTATTACAAATATCTCAGGGGAGAAGAGACATCCACCAACTCCGTGGCGACAATCTTCGCCTGGAGCGGGGCACTCCGCAAAAGGGGAGAGATGGACAATCTGCCCGAACTGATGACATTCGGCGATCAGCTGGAACAGGCTGCCATCGAAACCATCGAAAGCGGAAAGATGACCGGCGATCTGGCTCTGATCACAACCCTTGAAAATGTCACAAAGCTCAATTCCGAAGACTTCATCCGCGCCATCCGCGCAAGACTTGAACAGCTCAGAGCCTAAGCATATAAAGACAGTCAGAGCAGGCTGTCTTTTTTCAAAGATCACGGCATGGGCAAATATGCTATGATTGGGTGAAGGAAAAACAGTATGAATACAAAACCCGATTATCTTTACAATCCTGAAAAATGCCCGTGCCCAAGAGGCGAAAAGGCGAACTGCCCCAACTACCGCAATTGTCAGGCATGCGTCAGGAATCATCACAGCAAACCCGCCAATCCCTATACCGCCTGCGAGAAGAAAGCGATACAGGAAGGAAAAGCAGAATATCTTAAAGAGGAACTGATATGAAAATCAATAACAGATGGCTGGCCTTCGCACTCTATGTGCTGCTCCCCTGGCAATCTGGACATTGCTTGATCTGATCACAGCCGCATTCATTCTTCATACGCCGTATCAGTTCACGGTGGTCAGATCTCTGATCGTGCCGCTGATCAGCGGATGTGCACTCGGCTATCTCAATACCCTGGGAATGAAAGAAAAAAAATAAATCAACACAAAAGCGGAAACCGGATGATTTCCGCTTTTATAATGGTTTGCACAATTGCGTGTTTCGCTTATTCAGACAGATCCGTCTCATTGAATTTCTTCATGATCTTTGCGACCTGTGTTTCATCCCCGGCAAGGATGATCCGGCAGTGATGATCATCATAACCGTAATTGAACATGACATCCTTTGCATTCTGCATTTGCTCACAGAAGAAAGCGGACAGTTTTGCGCCTTGCGGGAAACTGACAGCCTTGTCAATGATTACGCAGGCATGGTTTTCATGGGCTTTCGGCGAAGAAAGAAAATCGAACACAACGCTGCTTCGTTTAATCCTGAGACCTTCTTTGACATAAGGGTCTGAGAAGAAGCGGTCAATCTCCTCATCGGAAAACTGCCACTTTCCATCAATCTTTTCCCCGTTGAGCAATCCCTGTTTCAGATAGCTGCGCAGGGTTCTTTCCGTGAATCCGGACATCATTTCGATCTCACTGAGATTGTATGTTTTTTCCATTTCCGTGCTCCTTTGTTTTACACTTTTATCTTAAAAAACGCGGAAGACCCTCTCAACATGAAATCCGGCCACTTTTTCATATCAGGGAACACCGGATGACAATCAAAAAAGCAGGAATTTTCTCCTGCTTAACCGGAATGGTTTACGCTTGTGTCTGTTTCAGTGCGTCCATCAGAAGCTTGCGGTCATTTTCTCCTTCGGTCACATACGGATACTCCTTCAGAAGCTTTTCATATTCCGCCATATTCTTTTTGAACTTTGCATCATCATGATCATGGAGCTTCGCTTTGAGGCATTCCATTCTCAGAATGGGCGGAAGGGAGCGCATCTGTTTCACCGTCTTTGCAAACTCGGCTGTATAGATGGATTCAATGACTTCCTTTCTGTTTTCATGGGTCAGCTCATAGAAGATATCTTCCGACTGCAGCAGGGTGCGATAGATCCCGGGCATGCCGGTGAATTCCGCAAGGATATGCTTTCTGAGTTCGGCTGCTTCCTCGAATCTGCCCTGTGTGAGAAGACGGTCATTCCTTGAGTAGGGGATATAGCTGATCAGACTGTTGTCATAATCTTTCTTTTCCGGCATCGCAAACCACTCTTCCGGCATATCGGCGATACTGATTCCGTCGGAAATTCTCGCGTTGACTTTCATCGAAATCCAGAAGGCGCGCTTTGCGGCGGGATTGCTGAGAAGTTCAAGTGTATTGGAGCCGTCATTATTGACAAGACCTTTCAGCGGGATTCCGTTGGTGAGAGCCAGTCCGATTCCGCATACAATCATCAGATTGCAGAATACATGCAGGTAAGGATTGCCTTTGGAAAGAAGGGACAGCCCGTAAAAGATTGCTGCTGTGATCACATTGACGATGACACCGCCCATGTTGTAAAGCACGACCGGGAAATCATCATTGATCTCTCCGGGAGGCTCCATCAGACACTGTCCGCCGGTGCCGGCCAGTGAGTATTTCTTTCTTCTGATTCCTTCCGGTGTTCTGATCCACATCAATGATCCGACCCGGAATGAGACAAAGCGGTAGCCGCTCAGCAGTCCGAAGACACAATGGCCGCCCTCATGGATGATGATATGGATATAAAGAGAAATGCAGAACAGAAGAAGTCCCATGGCAAGCGCAACAGGAAAGCTGACGCCTGTGATCTCATCGGTGATGCGGCTGATGACAATTCCGCCGACCGCGCCGATGATGACAAACATCACAGGCACGATATATTTCTGTAAGTTTGCTTTTTTCATGTTTTTTTACTCCCTGAAAAAGCATATCACGAACCGCGGGAAAAGAGGAAACATGCAGTTATTACAAATGATTTCTGATAAATGCTGATAAACCGACAAACATTCAGTTTGTTTCTTTTCACCGTTCTTTCATCACAGGTACTTGATACACTGCATCATATGCATTATAGTAAGTAATGCAAATAGTGCAAAATACAGGAGGTATTTATGGCGCAGGAAAAAGTAACAGTCGGAAAGAATACAGACTACCCTCTGAACGGCATTCTCTGCCTTCCGGATCATATTGACACACCGGTTCCGGCGGCCGTCTTTGTGCACGGTTCCGGTTCCAGTGACATGAATGAGCATGTCGGCGGATTGTATCCGTTCTTTGATCTTGCCGAAGGGCTGATGCACAGAGGAATCGCTTCGCTCCGTTATGACAAGCGCAGCTATGCCCATGGCCGCAGGATGATCAAAAACATTCATCCGATTACGGTATATGAGGAAACCATCGAAGATGCCATATTGGCGGTGAACATGCTGAAGAATGATCCGCGCATTGATCCCGATAAGGTATTCCTCATCGGCCACTCGATGGGAGCGATGCTGGCGGGAAGAATCGATGCGTCAGGTGCGGATTGCGCCGGACTGATCATGATGGCAGGCACCCCGTATAAACTCGAAGAGATTCTTCAAAGGCAGATCACTGAAATGGCTGAAAGCTCCAGAGGACTGCTCGGCTGGATCATGCGGAAACAGCTGAATAAATTCAAAACAAACTTTGAAGGCCTCTATGAAAAAGATCCCGAAGAGCTGAAGAAGGAAAAAATGGGCGGGGGAACAACGCTTTATTACTTCCGTGAAATGGGTGATCATCCGGTTTCCATGTATCTTGAAAACAATGAGAAACCGATCCTGATCATGCAGGGGGAAAAGGATTTCCAGGTCAAAGCGGATACCGATTACAAAGCGTTTCAGGAAATGCTTGGCGGAAAAGACAATGTCACATTCAGGCTGTTCCCCGGTCTCAACCATATGTTTGTGACGGCAAAATCAGACCGCATCGCCGATTCGAAGAATGAATACAAAGAAAGCCGTCAGATTCCCGATGATGTGATTCAGACAATATCGGACTGGATCTTTCAGTGCTGCGAAGCAAAATGAGGTGAACATCTCCAATGATTCTGAAATTTGATTTTTCAAGCAGTGAGCCGCTGTATATGCAGCTGCGCAACCAGATTGTCATCGGCATTGGCGAAGGAAAGCTGAAACCCGGTGAAAAGCTTCCTACCATCCGTGCACTGGCCGAGGAGAGCGGCATCAATATGATGACCGTTTCCAAGGCATATCAATTGCTCAAGCAGGAAGGCTATATCACTACTGACCGCAGAAGCGGGGCGACCGTTGCCCGCAAGGAGATGGTTTCCGTATCCGATGCGACTCTCAAGGCATTGCGCATCTGTGTTTCCGAGCTGCGTCTTGCCGGAATGAACAAAGAGGAAATCATGGCCTTATGCGCAAAGGTTTATGAGGAAGGTGAACTGAAATGACGAAACTGATTCTATGGCTTACGGTGATCTGGGTTCCGTTATTGATCTGCTGGCAGCAGCTCAACGAAGCCAGATTTAAAAAGAATATCACAGTCGGCGTGACCCTGCCGCCTGAAGCGCAAAGTGATGAAGGCGTAAAGACAATCCTTGCCGAATACAGAAGAAACACCATCATCGCAACTGTCGCTGTCCTGGCGCTGGCCGCTGCGGGGATCTTCATTGATACGCCCTATGTGACCACTGTGTTCATGTGCTGGACATTGATGGCAATCCTGATTCCGATCATACCCTTTGTATTTGCGAATCTCAGACTGAAGGATTACAAAAAGGAGAAGGGCTGGGTGCAGGAACATCAGACCGTATTTGTGGACACAGCCTCAATTGAAACCACCCGCACACTTTCACCCTGGCTGTTTGTGCCGCCCGTATTCATTTCCCTGATCCCGATTGTCTATGACCGCGATCTGATCATGATGTATCTGATGTTCGCTCTGATCTGCGCCTCAGGCTGGTTTGGCTACCGCTATCTTTACCGCAACAAGGCCGAAATGTTCAACGAGAATACCGATATCACCAACGCGCTTTCCAGAATGCGCCGCTACAACTGGGGCAAGACGTGGCTGATGCTCAGCTATGCGATGAGCTTCACAGCTCTGGCCATGAGTGTTCCCGCCAAATATCAGGCAGTCGCCTTTATTGTGATGCTGGTGATGATGGCGGCGCTTGTCGCATATTCCTTCCGTCTGGAAATGAAAACAAGACGCATCCAGCAGAAGCTGACCGCGGATGCAAAAGGGGAGTGGTATGTGGATGAGGATGATCATTGGCTGCTTGGAATGTTCTATTACAATCCGCAGGATCAGAACTTCATCGTCAACAACCGCACCGGCATGAACACAACCGTCAATATGGCCCGTCCCGCCGGCAAGGTGTTCATGGGTATCGCGGCTTTGATGCTGATCGCGCTTCCCTTTATCGGTCTGTTCATCGACCGTCTTGGAAGTCAGCCGATTGAGCTTACCGTAAATGAAACAGAGCTGCGCACAAAGTCAGGCATGTTCCACTATGAGATTGCCCTGGATGACATCAAAGATACGGAGCTGCTTGAAAAGCTTCCTTCCTCGCTTGTGCGGAAGATGGGAACCGGCACGGATAAGCTGCTTGAAGGCAGATTCTCCAGTGAACAGTATTCCGCAATGACGCTGCTGGCGGATCCGACCGTCTCACCGTATATCATCATCGAAACCGAAGACGGCAAGATCTACATGTTCAACAGCCGCGATCCTGAAGTGACACAGGACATATACAATCAGCTGAACAACTGAATATAAAAAGCGATCAGGCAAATTGCCTGATCACTTTTGTTAAACGGGATTATTCGAGATCTTCGCCGTTGGATCCGTAGACCTTCTGCATGTAGAAGAAGGA
>CACWLH010000039.1 GCA_902761625.1 uncultured Erysipelotrichaceae bacterium | reverse complement strand
TCTGGGTTCGATTCCCAGAGCCGTTTTTACTCTTTTTAGAAGAAAAGGAGCTGTCTTTCCTTCCGATTTTTCATCGGAGGTTTTTTAACAGCCCCTTTTCAGTTTCAGAGTTCAAAATATCTGCGCAGCGGCAGAGCGTCGCGGAAATCGAAGAGACGGTCATAAGCGCGGCTGAAGAAGCCGATCAGGATGCCGTTGAGCAATGCACAGATGAAGGTGCCGGCCCTGACGCCTTTGAAATGACCGAATCCGAAGAAGAGAAAGGACATCAATACGGCAGCCGCACAGCTGCAGACATCATAGATGATCTTGACTCTGCTGATGTCCAGATTGTAAGCGCTGCTGATTTCACTGACGCAAAGCTCATAGGCGGCCGGTGAGATATAGGATCTGAAATAGAAGGCAACCCCGGCGGCGCAGATGATCATTCCGCAGATGTAAAGGATGATCCGCAACGGCATCGAGGGAACAATGGATGCCGTCAGTTTCATCATCAGATCCAGCACAGAGCCGTAAATCAATGCGGTCGCAAAAGAAAACAGATAGGATTTCCTGAACCGTTTCAGAACAATGCCGAGAAGAATCAGCAGCACAGCCTGCAACGTATATTCCGCCATCCCGAATGTGAAAAACGGAAATGAGCGCGAAAGTTTCATATAAAGCAGATAGGCAGGCGCGACCACCGTTGACATGCCGAAATCCGCTTTTTCCATGAATGCGGTGCCCAGTGCCAGCAATACCGTGCCGGCAATATATGCTGCTTCTGTGTAAAATATCTTTTTCATAAGCGTCCCTTTTACAAACCCGGGCAATTATAGCACATCTCCTGGAACATGCATTATAATCTGTGCAAGAGGAATTTTTTATGGACGATAAAGAAATCAGGGAGCGGATTGAACGGGGCAGAAATTTCGTCCGCTCATTCAATGATGAGACTGAGGATTACCTGACTGATCAGGAATTGAAAAAACCGCAGCCGCCGCTGTGCAAGGCGGCCATGAGCGATCAGATCATCGCGCTTCCGCATGACTTTGCGGATCTTTCCATTGAGAATGATTTTCTGAAAATCATCAACGGCAGATGTTCGCACCGGGTCTATACGATGGAGACAATGAGTCTTACAGAACTCAGCTATCTTTTATGGTGCTCACAAGGCGTCAAAGAGATCCGCGGCAAGTCTTATGCGACTTTGAGAACGGTTCCATGCGGCGGCGCAAGGCATGAGTTTGAATGCTATATGGCCATTCAGAATGTGGAAGGACTGACGGACGGTCTTTATCATTATCTGCCATTGAAACATGAAATCGAAATGCTTGGCACGAAAGATGATCTCAAAGACTTCATCTCATCATCTTTGTGCGGACAGTCATGGGCGTCAAAGGCGAATATCGTTTTCTATTACAGTGCGGTCTTTTACCGTGCTGAGTGGAGGTATGGAATCTATGCCCATGTGCCGATGCTGATGGACGCCGGACATATCACGGAGAATGTCTATCTGGCCGCTGAATCCATTCATCGCGGAGGCTGCGCAATCGCCGCGGTTGACGGGAAAACAGCCGATCAGGCATTCGGTCTTGACGGCAAAGAGGAGAGCATCTTCTATGCGATGCCGGTAGGCGCAATCCGCAAAGAGGATGCCAAAGCCGAGCAGGATTTCTATGCATTTGTGAAGGAACAGGGGCTTTAAGCGGAAAAGATCTTCCGATATAATGACTAAGAGCTTATGAAGAAAATATTCCTGATTCTGACAATTCTGGTGTCCTCACTGTTCGGCGGCTGTGCATCCAAACCGTCCAAGGCTTCGGATCTTTACAACGGATGCATTTTTGTCGTGAAGAACGGCAAGATCACCAGCTATGGCGTCTATGTCGAAGTGAAGAACAGAGTCAGCGATTTTTCAATCATGAATCTGCGCACATATGATGATGCGTTCGCCGAAGAGTTCAAGGCACATGAGGCGGATGAATCCAAAATCTATTACCGCACAGGGACGGTCTACAATGCCTGCCATAAGGAAGGCTACGGGGAAAAATCATATTTCATGTCCGCAACCAGACCGCTTTACAAGCTTTCCGGTGAGATGTATACAAAACTGACCTCGAAGCTTTCGGCCGCAACCATTGAGGTGATGCTCAATGACGCGGACACGAACAAGACCTATACATTCAACACGGTTCTGCCGGTGATGGAGGCTTCCGAAGCTTCGGAGTAAGATGATATGAGTTACCGGACAGTTTCAAAAACATATGCGATCTGCGATCTGCCGTTTACCTCTGTCAGCAGCGATGAGCTGCTCACGGGTGATTTCAATGCTGAAATTGAAAAACGCATCAAGGCGGTGATTCAAACGGAGGCGCCGATTCATGAGTGGCTGCTGATCAAACGGGTCATCAACAGCTTTGATCTTTACAAGGCAGGCACCAGAATCAAAGCGCATATGGACGGCATCCTTGCCGGCATGAAACTGAATGCCGTCAATGATAAAAGCGGCAAGGTCTTCTGGAAATCAAAGCAGAAGCCGGCCGATTACAATGTGTACCGTCTGTTCGGGGCTTATGATCAGACATGCCGTGATGTGCTCTATGTGCCGGATATCGAGATTGCCAATGCGGCCGCATCCATTGCCGCAAAAGAAAGTCTTGCCTATGAGGATCTGGCCAGACAGACAGCGGCATTGTTAGGCTATACCCGTATGGGAACCAATGTCGTTTCCGGGATGAAGCGGGGCATTGCATATGCAGTCAAGACAAAACGGATTGCGGTGAAATCAGGAAAGTATGTGAATTAACAGGCGGGCGTTGTCCGCTTTTGCATATCGGGAGGTTATATGAGAGGTACATTGAAGCTTTTTACACATAATGGAATATTCCACGCGGACGAGGTGTTTGCCTCGGCGATGCTGTCGCTGATGGCGGATGAGATCCAGGTAACGCGCGGCGGTGATACGGAAGTGCCCACAGGCGATGAATGGATTGTCTTTGACATCGGCGAAGGGGAGCTCGATCATCACTCGGTGGAAAACAAAGAAAAAAACGGCTGCCATCCGGGCACGGAAATTCCCTATGCCGCCTGCGGTCTTGTCTGGCGGAAATATTACCGGGAAATACTGGAGGCGATGGATTGCGAGCCGCGTTATATGGAAAAGGTTTACAACCGTCTTGAGACCTCATTGATTCTCGGCATTGACGCCGAGGACAACGGTTTTGATCCGGTTGCGGCCCAGCTGGCCAAGATGCCCAATATCACCGATGATCAGAAAGCGCAGATTGTTTCGGCAGCGAAGGTGCCTTTCTCTGTATCAAAGCTGATCAAGGACTTCAATCCGCCCTGGAATTCCGATCTTGATCAGAATGATGCCTTCAATGATGCGGTCAGCTTTGCCAGGGATATCCTGATCAACCGCATCGACTCGATCATCTCCTCACTCGATGGACGTGATTATGTTCTGCGGGCAATCGATTATTCCGCCAACCATATCATGATTCTCGATCCGTTTGCGCCATGGGAGGGAGTGCTCTACGGACAGTTCCGCAATCCCAAGGCACAGGATATCTGGTATGTTGTCTCGCCGGCTTTAAGAGGCGGCTGGAATGTGCAGTGTGCTTTGAGCAATTCGGATGACCGCACTTCTTTCCGCCATCCTTTGCCCTCTGAATGGCATGGATTGCGCAATGAGGAGCTGCGTGAGGTTTCCGGCGTCAAGACGGCGATCTTCTGTCACGCCAGCGGTTTTCTGGCCGGGGCGGAGACCATGGAGGATGCGCTCAACATGGCATCCATTGCCGCATCAAAATAATCCAAACAAAAAATTCCGCCTCGCATGAGCGGAATTTCTTTTCTTTCAATAGCGGATCATCTTTCCGGAAAACAGAGAACAGATCAGATTTTCCAGATATTCCTCATCCTCATCGGCGCCGGACAGAATATAGCTGCGGGCGATGGAGGTCATTCCCGAAGCGATGAAATCGGCATTGAAGCGGCGGTCGCGTTCGGGATAATCCCGCATGAAGGCGGGACAGGAGATCAGGCAGGAGTATTGCTGATCATACATGTAATGGATGATGCCGTTGTTCACAAGGATGTTCAGCAGCTGCCGGTTGCTGGTGAGATAGCGGCTGTAGCTGCGGGCCAGCTGGCGCAGGGTCAGGGATTCCTCGCATCCGTAATCCGGCTCAAACGGACTGCTGACTGAAAGCTCATAGAGAATCACATTTTCCTTGGATTCAAACAGGGAATAGAAGGTCTGTCTGGACACTGACGCCCTGCGGCAGATGGAGGAAATGGAAACAGACTGAAAACTGCCTTCATGAAGCAGATCAAGAAGGGCTTCGGCAATCTGTCTCTGTGATGCGCACGCGGTGCGGTTCTTTCCTTTGTACATACTTCCCCGTTTATGCCCATATTGAATCAAAAAACTTGACAGTTGTCAAACTTAATGGGATGATTTCATCATCACCTTGACAGGTGTCAAGTTTTCTTGAAGAAAGGAGAACATCCATGGTCATTATTCCTGTATATAATCAGGTCATTCTTCCTGATTCCAATATTTTCTTTCCTCTGAACCGGATCCGTTCCGCCAACGGGACAACTCCCTCCGCCAATGAGAGGGTTCTGTTCCTCTTCCAGAAGAATCAGGACAATCGGTTTACCGAAGACAGCTTCTACCCGATCGGCGTGGCGGGATATGTGTCCGATACCTCCGTGCAGGGCATGGTCATTGTCCATACCGTGCAGAGAGTCAATGTCGAAAATGTCTTTGTCCGGGCTGATCACAGCCTTTCGGTCAATATTTCCAGACGGCCGGACATCGAAGATCTTGAACCGTCGGTGGAAAAGAGACATCTCGAAGATGCGAAGCAGTCACTGCGCAAAATTCTTGCCTCCTATGCATGGGGCAATTCAATCACGCCGATCCTGAATCAGGTCAGCTCATTGTCTGAAATTGTGTGCATGGTCTCGCAGTGGATCAACATCACACCGGAGGAAAAATATCAGCTGGCCGCTGAGGATTCAAAGAAAAAGAGAAATGAACAGATTGAAAAGGTGCTCTTTGAATATCTGGAAATCGCCAAGGTGACCACCGAGGCGCAAAGTGCCCAGAACGAGGAGTACAAGAATGCATATCGTGAGAGCGCGATCAAGAAACAGATGGAATATCTGCAGAAGGAACTCGATGACATGCATCCGGAGAATGTGTCCGATATCCGCCGGCTGGAATTGAAAATCCAGGAGAGCGGCATGAATGCGGATGCCAGAAAGGAAGCGGACAAGATTCTTTCCAGACTGAAGCAGGATGGCAAGAATTCGCCCGAATACGGCATGCTGTATGATTATCTGGATTTCATCACCTCTTTGGAATGGCAGAAACATGAGTCGGAGACAATTGATCTCAAAGAGGCGGAACAGGTGCTTGAAGAGGATCATTTCGGACTTCAGCAGGTCAAAAAGAGAATCATCCAGCAGATTGCTGTCATGAATCTGAAAAAGACCCAGTCCGGTTCCATCCTTCTGTTTGTGGGTGCTCCCGGTACCGGCAAGACCAGTATCGGCCAGTCGATTGCCAGAGCGCTGCACAGAAAGTATGTGCGTGTGTCCTTAGGCGGCTCTCGCGATGAGGCGGACATCCGCGGACACAGAAGAACATACATCGGCGCGATGCCGGGCAGAATCATGGACGGCATTGCCAAAAGCGGTGTCTCCAATCCGGTCATGTTGCTGGATGAGGTGGACAAGCTTTCCGCTTCACTCAATGGCGATCCTTCGGCAGCGCTTCTGGAAGTGCTTGATCCGGAACAGAACAGCACGTTCACCGATCATTACATGAATGTGCCTTATGATCTTTCCGATGTGCTGTTTATCTGCACAGCCAATTCCATGGACACCATTCCCCAGCCGCTGCTTGACCGTATGGAAGTGATCCGTTTCAACGGCTACACCATCGCCGATAAATTCCAGATCGCCCGCAAGCATCTGCTTCCGCGCGCCATGGAAAAGACGGGAATCTCCCCGGACAGACTTGAGGTCAGCGATGAAGCCATCCGCGAAGCGATTTCCTCCTATACGATGGAAGGCGGTGTGCGCGGACTCAAGAAAGTCATGGAAACCTTATGCCGCTCGGCTGCGGTTGAAATCGCCGCCGATGAAAATGCGAAGATCACCGTCAGTCCTGAAAAGCTGCGGGATCTGCTGGATACCAGACCGATTCATCATGAGCGCATCGCGATTGAATCCAGACCGGGCATTGTGACAGGCCTTGCCTGGACACCGGTGGGCGGAGAGATTCTCTTCATTGAGACGATGTTCTCCAAAGGAAACGGTAAAATCACCGTGACCGGCCAGCTGGGCGACGTCATGAAAGAAAGTGCCCAGATTGCCATTTCGATTGTCAGAAACATGTTCCCTGAAAAGGCGGAGATGTTTGAGAAAAATGATCTCCACATCCATGTGCCCAGCGGCGCCGTCAAAAAAGACGGTCCTTCCGCGGGTATCACCCTGACCACCGCGATTGCCTCGCTTGTGCTTGGCAAAACCGTTGATCCGGCTCTTGGCATGA
Organism: uncultured Erysipelotrichaceae bacterium; assembly: GCA_902761625.1. GTDB lineage: Bacteria > Bacillota_I > Bacilli_A > Erysipelotrichales > Erysipelotrichaceae > Bulleidia. Next base: position 17,289 of record CACWLH010000039.1, on the reverse strand, counting down.
CTGGCGAAGTGTCATTACGATCACTGGTGATGCCGATCGGAGGCCTGCCTGAAAAACTCATGGCAGCTGAAAGGGCGGGCGTGAAGAAAGTGCTCATTCCGGCTGAGAATGAGGAAGACCTCAGGGATGTGCCCGATGAGATCAAAGACAAACTGGAAATCATTCCGGTCAGGGAAGTCAGCGATGTCTTCAGGATTGCGGGACTGACCGACTGAAAGGAAATCAACTCCCCGGAGGCCGCATGCGCGCATGCGGTCTTTTGCTTTTCAAATGCATTCATCGTATACATGGTGTGTGTTACTATAAAGCCATGGATACAAAAGAACTGACAGTGATGATCAGACGGAGAGGATCATGGATTGAGCGGATGGCAAAGGCGAACAACCCTGCCAAAGTGCTGATGATCACTTTTCTGAGCGTGATTCTGACCGGCTCCGTGCTGCTCAGTCTGCCGCTGGCGAATCAGGGGGCTCCCTCGTCTTATCTGAACAATCTGTTCGTGGCGGTCAGCGCGGTCTGTGTGACCGGACTGTCCACGGTGACAGCGGCAACCCAATACACCTATTTCGGCAAGGTTGTGCTGATCCTTCTGATGCAGATCGGCGGTATCGGACCGATGACGATCATCGCCATTTTCATTCTGCGCGGCCGCAAATACATGGCCACAGTGGAAAAGAAACTGTTTGCCTCGGCGGCCGGCAAAAGCGATCTGTTCAATGTTCCCGGATATATCCGCAGGATTATGATTTATACCGTATTCTTTGAACTGTGCGGATTCATTCTTCTGAGTCTGAGACTGATCGGTATTTACGGATTGGGCGAAGGTCTGTTCAATGCCCTGTTTCTGTCTGTTTCGGCATTTACCAATGCCGGCTTTGACCCGATCGGTTCTGACAGTCTCATACAATATGTGGGCGATCCCGTGATCAACCTGACAATCATGACGCTGATCATTTTCGGCGGACTTGGCTTCATGGTGTGGTTTGAACTGAAAGATCTTCTGGTCTCAAAATTCAGAAGGGGAAAAGTGCTGGCAAGAAAAGTCAAACGTCTTTCCGAACACTCTGTGACAGTGCTGAGCACAACCCTGTTTCTGATTGTCAGCGGCTTCATCCTGGTTTATCTGTTTGAATCGGAAAATGCCGGCACAATCATGAATCTCAACGGGGAATCCAGATTCTTCGCATGTCTCTTCCAGTCGGTCACACTCAGAACCGCCGGTTTTGCGACGGTCAGCTTCGGCATGTGCACAAGACCGCTTCTGCTGATCATGTGCGTGTATATGCTGATCGGCGGCAGCCCGGGCGGCACTGCGGGCGGTATGAAGACAACCACCATCGCGGTTCTTTACAACAGCGCGCTCAATACGCTGGATGAGCGCAAACCCGACGCCGTGATCAGAAACCGCCGCGTGGCGCCGTCTCTTCTGAAACATGCCTATGTCATCCTGACACTTTATATTTCGATCACCTTTGTCGCGGTGCTTGCCCTGACCATTGCGGAGCCTTCTGTTTCGCTGCTGGAACTGATATTTGAAGCGGTATCGGCAATCGCGACGGTCGGTGTGTCCACCGGCATCACGGCTTCACTGAGCGCGGGCGGAAAGATCGTGATCATGATTCTCATGTTCATCGGACGTCTTGGCCCGTTAAGTGTCTATGCGGCTTTCCATAAGGAACGAAAAGTGACCAATCATATTCAATATCCGGATGCGAATATCATCATCGGTTAAAGGAGAATAATATGTCTGAATCCAATACAAATCTCTTCGTGGTTGTCGGTCTAGGCAACTTCGGCGCTTCCATTGCCAAAACAATCGCAGCCGCGGGCGGTGATGTCATCGCCATTGACCGGAACATGATTCTTGTGCAGGAGGTTGCCGAGCTTGTGCCCAATGCGATCTGCGGCGATGCAAGGGATATCGAACAGCTGAAAGAGGCGGGTGTGAAGGATGCGGATGTGGCAATCGTATCCATGGCTTCCCATCTGGAAGACAGTGTTGAAACAATCCTCAATCTCAAAGAACTCGGGGTTCCTCATATCATTGCCAAGGCAAACAACGACCGCATCCGTTATGTTCTGGAGAGAATCGGTGCGGACCAGGTGATTGAGCCGGAAAATGAAATGGGCCAGAGAGTTGCCATTTCAATCATGAATCCGAAGATTTCGGATATTTTCCAGATGGCCGATGATTATGCGATCATGGAAATCAAGGCCCCCGAACTCTGGATCAACCGGGAAATCCAGCAGCTGAATCTGCGTGAGCTGTATGGCGTCAATGTCATCGGGATCCGCAAAAACAAGGAACGCAAAGTCAACATCAATTTCAAGGGAAACACGGTGATCCAGGCGGATGACTTCCTGGTCATCGCCGCGGATGCGACCAAGATTGCCGCATTGAATCTTGACTGAAATCACTGGAATATGAAAAGACCTGCAGCCTTCAGAACTGCAGGTTTGTTTTATCTGCCGGTCAGTTTTTCAAGGTCGAAGGCATCCGCAAGCATCTTTCCTCCCTTTGCGTTGGGATGAAGATGATCGCCCTGATGAAGCCCTTCGCCAAAAAAATCCGTCTTCTCTTTGTTCGCGCACAACTGCCTCCGCATCAAAGAGATCATCGAAGATGTCAGCGCTGCGGATCCATTCATTCAATTCAAGCCGCAGATCCTCCATTTCACGGGTGTATTTTCCCATCGTGTGCGCCACGCCCAGTCTTGGTGTGATTTTCTGCATGAGCACCCTGATTCCGCGCTGATGAAGCACATTGACGGCGCAGACCCTTTCTATAGCCGTAAGATTTAGGAGGGGTTAGCCGCTTTTTGAATCAATTATGAAAAAAGAAAAAACCGGTATTGTACCGGCATGTCCTTAAGATACAAAAGAGGGAACTTTGCGTTCCCTCTTTTTTTTATGGTGGAGCTAAGGAGGATCGAACTCCTGACCCCCTGCTTGCAAAGCAGGTGCTCTCCCAGCTGAGCTATAACCCCATGTATATCAATTCAATGAAATGGTGGGCCTGAATGGACTTGAACCAACGACCTCACCCTTATCAGGGGTGCGCTCTAACCACCTGAGCTACAGGCCCATCTCATCGAATGCCTTAATATAATACCAACCGGTATATGGTATGTCAACACAAAAAACAAAGTTTTTTCAAAAAATTTTTAGATGACAATTTCACCCGTTTCAGACGTGCCAAAACACAGAAATTGAAGTAATGCGAAGGCTGTGATACAGTTACGTGGCGAAGAGACGGAGGTGTTGTCATGGTTGAAGCTTTTATTGCCTGGTGGGCGGCGCATGTGCCTGTTTCACCGAAACTGTCCGTATTCCTGATCAGTATGATTCCGCTGATTGAGGAAAGAGGCGGACTGATTCTTGCCAGAATGCTCGATATTCCCATGTGGGAGGCTGTCTTCTGGTGTGTGCTTGGCAACATCGTTCCGATTCCGTTCATTCTTCTTCTGATCGAGAAGATCATTCACTGGATGGCGGATCATCATCTTTCCGGCATCGCTGAATGGCTGATCCGAAAAGCGGAAAAGAACAAGCCGAAGATTGACCGCTATGGTTTCCTGGGACTGATGCTGTTTGTCGGTATCCCGCTGCCGGGCACCGGCGCCTGGACGGGAAGCCTTGTCGCGGCATTGTTTGATATGGATCTTAAGAAAGCGTCCATCTCCATTCTGCTCGGTATTTTACTGGCAGCTGTGATCATGACACTTTTCTCATATGGCCTTCTCGGCAATCTGATCTCCTGACGGAGATCTTTTTTGTTGTATGATGAATGCAGGAAAGAAGAATGCTTATGAAATACAGTGTGATCATCGTCGCCGCCGGCAAAGGCGAAAGAATGAAGCTCGGCTTCAATAAAGTATATGCAAGACTTGAGGATGGCAGGACCATTCTGGAACATGCCATGGAAATCTTTATGAATGACGCGGACTGCGTGCAGATCACGGTCGTGAGCGATGCGCAGGATTATTATGACAATGTCAAAGGCTTCTGGCCCGGTAAGATCACTCTGGTCAGAGGCGGAAACACCAGACAGGAGAGTGTTTCGCATGGACTTGACACCGTGATTGCGGATACGGTTATGATTCATGATGGAGCCAGACCCTTCCTTGACAAAGAAAGTCTTGAAAGACTGAAACAGACAATGGAAACCGAAAAGGCCGCATTGTTATGCGTGGCGACCAAGGATACGATCAAGGTTGTCAAAGACGGTTATATCGTGGAGACACCTGACCGCAATACATTGATGAATGCGCAGACGCCGCAGGCCTTTGACACTGAACTTCTTGTTGACTGCATGGAACAGGCGTTTGCGCAGGGCTATACCGGCACTGATGACACCTCTTTGATCGAGCGCTTTTCGGATGTCAGGGTAAAGGCAGTGGAAGGATCCTATGCCAATCTCAAGATCACCGTGCCCGAAGATCTCGGTGAGAGGAAATGATCTTTTTTGAACATTTTGCCATCCGGCCTTATACGATGAATGATCTCGATGAGCTGTCCGCAATCTTCAATGATTCGCAGCTCATGGAATATATGGAAAAGACATATACTCGTGAGGAAACGGAAGAATTTCTGATCCGGTACGGATTGTGTGAGTGCCCGGCTGTGTATGCACTGGAGGACCGTGAATCCTTTTGCCTGGCGGGCCATGTCATCTTTCATCGATATGATGAAAACAGTTATGAGGCGGGATGGATCATCCGCAAAGAATATCAGAGAAGAAAACTCGCATCGAAAGTGACGCGGGAGCTGATCCGGTATGGACTGGATCATGGTATTCATGAATTTGTGATTGAATGTGCTGCGGATCACAAGGCCTGTATTCATATCGCGGAACAATGCGGATTTGAAAAAGAACGGAACGAGGGAGATCTTCTTGTATTCAGGAAGATCGTCTGACTTCCGTTTTTGTTTGATTGTGATATTCTTATATTCAGTTAGTTACAACTAACTGAATATAAGAATGCGGTGTATACCGCGGAAAGGAACGTTATGAAAGATATTCTGACCGGATTGATGATTCCGTTTGCCGGCACAGTGCTTGGCAGCGGATGTGTATATCTCATGAAAGGACAGCTGAAAAGAAATACGGAACGGATTCTTCAGGGATTCGCGGCAGGCGTGATGATGGCGGCCTCCGTATGGAGTCTTCTGATTCCGGCCATGGAACAGAGTACAGCCATGGGCAGATTCGCCTTCGTGCCTTCTGTGATCGGGCTGGCAGCCGGGATTGTGTTCATGCTGATGCTGGATGCGATCGTGCCGCATATGCATCTGGATGAAAGTGAGGAGGGACTGCCGAGCTCCATTTCGAAAACGGGGAAGATGCTGCTGGCAGTCACCATTCACAATATCCCCGAAGGAATGGCGGTCGGCGTGCTTTATACGGGTGTGGCAAACGGCAGCACCGGCATCACAATGGCAGGTGCACTGGCTCTTTCGCTTGGCATCGCCATCCAGAATTTCCCGGAAGGAGCGATCATCTCCATGCCCTTGCGCATTGCAGGCAAAGGCGTCCATCAGTCATTTCTGCTCGGTGTGCTTTCCGGAGCGGTGGAACCGGTGGCCGGTTTTCTGACCATCCTGGCTTTGAATTATGCAATTCCTGCCATGCCGTATCTGTTGAGTTTTGCGGCTGGCGCAATGATCTATGTGGTTGTCGAGGAGCTGATTCCGGAAATGAGCGAAGGAACGCATTCCAACATCGGCACCATCTTCTTTGCGGCAGGCTTTGCGGTCATGATGGCGCTGGATACCGCGCTCGGATAAGAAAAGATCTTCTGTCAGTCAGAGGATCTCTTTCATATGTCTTTGCAGAAGTCATGGATCAGATCCATGCATGTGCGGATCTGAAGATTCAGATATTTATTCCGCAATGAGACCAGATGGAAGCGCCGCTTCAGCTGCGTGTTATCAAGATGAATCTCATGAAGCGATTTCAGATCTTTGACACAGCTGTGCGGAAGGATGGTGATTCCCATATGGCTTTCAGCCAGAGCGATCAATGCCTGATCGGATGAACTTTCCCAGATCTTAGAGGACGGATAGCTGAGCGCATGCAGCAGACTTTCCGTCGCATTGCGGTTTCCGGATCCGCTTTCTCTTAACAGCAGACGGTAATTGAGCAGCTCCTCCGGTTCCATTTCCGTTTTTGCGCAATATTGTTCAGAAGCGAACAGACCGAGCGCTTCCTCATAGAGGAAAACGGAATCGAATAGCTGATCATTGCGGTGATCAATGATGCCGATGTCACATTCATTGTTTCTGAGCATGGATTCAATCGCGGATGAATTATGAATGCCGATGTGAAGATCCAGAAGGGGAAGCTTCTCAGAGATCTGTTTCAGCAGCTGCGGCAGGATGCTTTCGGCAACGGTCACATTGACACAAAGCCTGCACGTCTGAAACGCGGTGCGGTCTCTTAACACGGAAACCGATTCATTGAACCGGGTGATCACATCATCGGCATATTGTCTGAGCGCTTCACCGGCCTCGGTCAGATATATTCTGCGGTTGAGCCGGTCAAACAGAGTGACATTGTAAAAAGCCTCCAGCTCACTGACTGCCTTGGAAACGGCAGGCTGGGTCATATTCAGATCTTTTGCGGCCTGGGTCATGGACATGCTCCGGCATACCGCCATGAAGATTTCAAGGTGTCTCAGTGTCATACATTACCAATCAGTTATGTAAAATATAATAACATATATATTGTAACATGATGTCCGCAGCACCATAATAAAGCGTGCAAAGAGGTGGATGAGATGGAAAAGAAAAACGTGAGTCTTGTGAAACTGTTCCTGTCCATGATGACAATCTCCGCGTTCACATTCGGCGGCGGATTCGTGATCATCGGCATGATGAGAAAGAAATTCTGCGATGAGCTGCACTGGGTCAGCGATGATGAGGTCCTTGATATGACGGCGATCGCCCAGTCCGCACCAGGCGCCCTGGCTGTCAACAGCGCGGTGATCTTCGGTTACAGAATTGCCGGACTCGCAGGCGCACTGATCAGTGTGCTGGCCACGATCATTCCGCCGATTGTGATCATCAGCGTTGTATGCATGATCTATGACGCCTTCTCCACCAATGTGATTGTTCAGACAGCACTGCAGGTGATGAGAGCCGGTGTCGCGGCGATCATTGTGGATGTGGTCATTGATCTGGCTTCCAACGTTGTGAAAACAAAAAATATCCTGAACATCTGCCTGATGATCGGCGCATTCGTCGCCACATGGTGGTTCAAGGTTTCATCCATTGTCATTATTCTGCTGTTTATCGCGCTTGGCCTTAGCATGTCCATGCTCAAGGGAAAGGAGGCTGCCTGATGCTGTACTTTGAATTGTTCCTGGTTTATTTCCAGATCGGACTGTTCGCCTTCGGCGGCGGATATGCGGCAATGCCTCTGATCCAGAACCTTGTCGTGGAAGGCAAGGGATGGCTTACAATGGCGGAATATGCGGACCTGACAACCATTGCCGAAATGACACCCGGTCCGATCGCTGTCAACAGCGCGACTTTCGTCGGCCAGAAGATGGCGGGTCTGCCCGGTGCTCTCGTATGCACGCTCGGCTGCATTCTTCCTTCTCTGATCATCGTCCTGGCGCTTGCCTGGTTCTATACAAAATACCGTGAGCTGAAAACCGTGAAGGCGGTTCTGGCTGAACTGAGACCGGCGGTTGTCGCAATGATCGCAGGCGCTGGTCTGACCATCCTGCTGCTGGCGCTGTTTGGAACTTCAACCCTTTCGGAGATCACATCCGTGCGCTGGATTGAGCTGGCACTGTTTGCGGGAAGTCTCTTCCTGTTGAGAAAATTCAAAACCAATCCGATTATGATCATCTTCGGAACAGCCGTGATCGGAACCGTGTTATACATGGTGATTTAAGCAGATGAAAGCTTTCTGATTCATATGAACCGGAAAGCTTTTTTGCATGTGCACATCAGGCTCATAAGGATCTGTTCCGGTTTAAAATAATTTCATAGATACGGAGGAATTATGGCGGATATCATCAGGCTGTATCATACCGGTTTTGCACAGATCATAGAGCCGGACATCCATTACGGCAGAAAGAATGCCGATTTCGGCCAGGGTTTTTACATGAGCGATGATGAGGAGTTCTCAAAGCGTTGGGCAAGGGTGAGAAGAGGAGAGGATACCATCCTCAACACCTATGAGCTGGATCTCACCGGTCTCTTGATTCATCAGTTCACAAGAGACAGTGAATGGTTTTCATATATTTACGGCAACCGGAACAGAAAACCGGATCTTCTGGAAGCGGATGTGATCAAAGGCCCGATTGCCAATGACACAATCTATGACACTCTTGGCATCACAACCAGCGGTTTTCTGAGTGAGGAACAATCCCTGCAATGTCTTCTGATCGGTCCGGAATATCATCAGAGCGTCATCAAAAGCGAAAAGGCCGCATCGCAGCTGAAATGGATTTCATCTGAAATTCTCACACCGGAAACCATTGCGCAGTACAGAAGCACGGTGGCCGAAGAGGAAAAGAAATTCCAGCAGGAGTTTGCTGATCTTCTGTCACGCATCTGAGCGGGTATTGAACAAAAGCACACAGGATATGCGTTCATGTACATCATGAAGAATCCTTATGACAGCGTCTGTCTGCGCTGTCTTTTCTGTTTTTTACGGAGGGATAATTCAACCGAATCATGATCCCTTTCATGTATGGGCTGGGATTTGCGATATAATCAATATTGACATTAAAGAGGAACCGATCGTGGAGAATCATAAACAATTTGATATCGTGTGCGCGGGCATTGCGACCTGGGACACACTTTTTTCGGGGATCGACCGTGATCTCATGAGTATCGACGGCATTCTTTCCAAAGGATATACCGCATCCAGCGGAGGCGACGCCGTCAACGCAGCCATTTCGACTTCACGTCTTGGTCTGAGAACGGCCGTCTGCGCATCGCTCGGCAAAGACAGCGCGGCGCAGATGGTGATCGATGAGCTGGAAAGAGCGGGAGTCGACTGTTCCTATCTTCATCAAAGCGAACATGTCCATACCGCGGCGCCGGTCATCCTGATCGACAATCAGGGTGAGCGTCATATCATCCGTGTTCCGGACAATGGCAATCATTTCTTCACCCAGGATATGGTCAGCGATGAGCTGCTGGAAAAAGCGGGCCATCTCCATGTGGCAAGCGCCAATGTGATGAGAAGGCTCGACGGAAAACCGCTCGGAATTCTTTTTGAGCGCGCCCATACGAAGGGACTGACCACCTCCATGGATGCCTCCTATGACCGCGAAGGCAACTGGATGAAGAATATCGAGGATGCGCTTCATCATTGCGACATCTTCATTCCCTCCATGCAGGAGGCTTCCATCTATGCGTCCAGCGATGATCCGGATGCCATCTGTAAATTCTTCAGCGCCTATCCTTTGAAAGTGTTTGGCATCAAGCTTGGCGAAAAGGGCGTGCTGGTCACAGACTTCAAAGAAAAATGGCATCTGCCCACACTGTACAGAAAGCAGCCGGTTGACACCACCGGGGCAGGCGATGCCTTCCTGGCAGGATTTGTCAGCGCATGGCTCAAAGGCTATGACATCCCTTCCAGCGCATATGTGGGCAGCGCCCAGTCATATTCCGTGCTCGGTGCGGCTGGCGCCAATGTGTCGGCAGGTACATGGGATGATGCCATGAAGCTTTTGAAAGAGAATCAGATCATTCTTCACGAAAGAGAACAGTGAGGTTTCATATGAAAGAACTTCTGCATCACATGCTGAAAAACATGGAGCTGACCATCGGCTACGGCCGCAATTATTTCACCATGAGCCGGGGCAGCTTCCGCTACCGCAAACTGGTTCAGTGGCGCCGCGATCTGAAAAAGACCGGCTATGAACTGACTGAAGAAGGCTTTAAGCTGACCTACCTGGATGAAAGGGAAAACCGGGAGTACATCGTTGATGTCACCATGCATGACGGCATCTATGATGCGGTGATGCGCGATGTGCCAAAGCATGTCAACCGCTTCTGGGTGAGGATGCCATGCGGCAGGAACGAACATTTCTACGGATGCGGAGAAACCCATTCGCGTTTTGATCTCAAGGGCGAGAGGGTGCGCATCTTTGTGGCGGAACATCAGAACACCAGCCGCATTTCCAAAAAGATCGTTCGCGACACGGTCGTCGGCCATGATCCCGAGCGCGATTTCGATTTTTCTCAATATGAGTCGTATTATGCCCAGCCGACCTTTGTCTCCTCACGCAAGTATTATCTTTACGCAGACACTTCACGCTATGCCGAATTCGATTTCCGTAAGGAGAATCAATTAAGCCTGCGTCTGCAGGAAAAGCCGGTGCTGCATATGGAATCCGCAAAAACCTTTGAGGAGATTTCCTTACGGATGTGCAGACGGTTCGGTTCCTATGGAAAACTGCCTGAATGGCTTTACGATGGCGCTATCCTGGCCATCCAGGAAGGATGCGACGCGGTTGATCGCAGAGTGCAGAAAGCGCTGGATGCCGGTGTGAAGGTGAACGGTGTCTGGTCGCAGGACTGGTGCGGATGCCGCCGTACAGGTTTCGGCTATCAGGTCATGTGGAACTGGCAGGCGGATGAGGAGCTGTATCCGCATCTGAAAGAAAAGATTGCAGAATGGAAGGAAAAGGGAATTCATTTCCTGGGTTATATCAATCCGTTCATGGCGATTGAAAAACCTTTATACAAATATGCAAGTGAACACGGATATTGCGTGAAAAACAAAAAGGGCGAGGATTATATGGTGACCATCACCACCTTCCCCGCGTCGATGATCGATTTCACCAATCCCGAAGCCTATGACTGGTACAAGAATCTCATCAAGGAAAATATGATCGGCATCGGCATGTCCGGCTGGATGGCCGACTTCGGTGAATATCTGCCCGTGGACTGTGTGCTTTATAACGGCGATCCGAAAGTTTACCATAACCAATGGCCCGCCATCTGGGCAAGGATGAACAAAGAAGCGGTGGAGGAGTGCGGCGTCAGAGACAGCGTGTTCTTCTTCATGCGGGCGGGATATACCGGCTCCATCGGCAATGCCGCATGCATGTGGACGGGCGATCAGCACGTTGACTGGTCAAAGGATGACGGTCTGCCTTCGGTCATTCCGGCAAGTCTGTCACTGGGTATGAGCGCGCAGCCGCTGGTGCATTCGGATGTGGGCGGCTATACGACCATCATGAACATGACACGCTCGAAAGAACTGCTGCTCAGATGGGAGGAGATGAATGTCTGGACCCCGCTGTACCGCTTCCACGAAGGCAATCAGCCTTCACGCAATGTGCAGTTTGATGCGGATGAGGAACTGCTGAGCCATCTTGCGAAAATGTCACGCATTCATGCCGCCTTGAAACCGTATCTGCTCAAAGTGGAAGAGGAGGCCCATCAGGGCATTCCCGCCATGCGGCCGCTCTTCTATCACTATGATGAATACTTCGACGATGACAAGGAATATCTGCTCGCCCGTGATATTCTGGTGGCGCCAATCCGCAAGCAGGGCAGAACCGACCGGCATGTGCTTCTGCCCGATGACACATGGATTGAGATGGCAACCGGAAAGGAATACCGCAAAGGCGATTATCTGATCAGTGCACCGCTCGGGCAGATCCCGGTCTTTTACCGGAAGAACCATTCAATGCTGGATGATGATACAATTGCAGAGCTGATCAGTCTGATCAGATCGTAATCGGATAACAATACTGGAAAGAGGAAAGAACAATGAAAATCGGATTTATCGGACTGGGCATCATGGGCGAGGCGATGTGCGCCAATATCATCTCGAAACATGATGACACGGTTTATGTATATGATCATGTGCAGGAAAAGACAGACCTTCTTGTAAGCAAAGGCGGCATTGCCTGCACATCCTGTGCACAGGTCGCTGAAAAGGCGGATCTCTTCATCACCATGGTTCCCAAAAGCGAACATGTCAGAGCGGTATGCGAAGAGGTTCTGCCGATGCTCAATCAGAACAAGACATGGATTGACATGAGCACCATCGATCCGGATGTGTCAGTGGAAATCAGTCAGAAGGTAAAGCAGACCGGAGCTTCCTTCCTGGATGCGCCGGTGGTCAAGTCCCGTCCGGCTGCGGAAGCGGGCAAACTTGGCATCTATGTCGGCGGAAGTGAAGAGGATTATGAGCGGGTGCGTCCCATTCTTTCATACATGGGTGAGAATATCATCCGCATGGGAGACAACGGCAAGGGCCTTGTCATGAAGATCTGCCACAATGCGCTGGTCAGCCAGATCCAGAACGGCGTCAATGAAACCTCATCGCTGGCTGAAAGAAACGGTATTGATATTCTCACATTCGCCAAAGCGATCAGCTATGGCGGCGGCCAGAACTTCTATCTGGATTCCAAAAAGGATGTGATTTCACGCAATGATTTCACCACCGCATTCTCGGTTGCCAACATGCACAAGGATGTTCATATCTGCCTGGATCTTGCAAAGCAATGTGAACTTGCCATGCCCGGAGAGGAAAATGCGGCGCGTGTATATGACAGGGCGATGGAAGCAGGTTATGGAAATGAGGATTTCTCGGCAACGGTAAAGGTTGTCAGAGGAAAATGAACATGCTGAAACGGCTGAATGAAGTCAACGAGGTGCTCATACGCGACATCCATGATCCGTATTTCGCTTCCTATGGAAGGATCGTGAACGGCTTTGACATGAGCGAGGCGCATGCGTTCATGGAAAATCATACGGACATTCCGGAAAGCGGAAATATCTATAAGGCATCTGTTTCAGAACTTGAGGAGCTTCCGGTCAGAAAAGAAATCGAAACACTCATCTATGGCTCAATGCCGATTGAGATCGGCTATTGCAACGGCAGAAACACCACATACAACGGCTTTGAATATCACAAGGGCAGCGAGCTCAACTATGCGGTCAGTGATTTCATGCTGGTGCTGGCCCACGTATGGCAGATTAAGGACAGCTCCATCCATGTCAATGATGCCGAAGTCTTCTTTGTGCCAAAGGGAACCCTGATTGAAATGTATCAGACAACCCTGCATCTTTCTCCCTGCCGGGTGTGTGATGAAGGATTCCGGGATATCGTGATCCTGCCCAAAGGAACCAACACACCTTTGAGCGAAGCGGAAAAGGCAATGCGTGATGCCTGTGCGGACAAAGAGGCGCGTCTGCTTCTGCAGAAAAACAAATGGGTGATTTCCCATCCTGAAAGAAAACCGCTGATTGATCAGGGTGCCCATCCCGGTCTGCTCGGTGAGAACATAGAACTGAAATACTGAGGTGAATGATGATGAAAAAGCAATTCCAGGCGGCTTATGTACCGATCGGTGTGGGAACTTTCCACATGCCCAGTGCCCAGGCGCTGTTTGACGCTTCCAAAGCATTGCTCAAAGAACTGAATGAGGATACGGCTGTTCCCGAAGAGATGATTCTCAGCACGGATGCGCTTGGCGAATATCTTGACACGCTGGATCCGGATCTGATCATCCTGCAGAATCTGACTTTCGCAAACGCGGCATATACCGCTGAAATCATGCACAGATTCCGCGATGTCCCGCTGCTGTTATGGACGCTGCGCGAGCCGGTGATCGACGGGGGAAGACTGCGTCTGAATGCACTGACCGGTGCCTTCTCGGCGGCCAATACCATCCGTCAGTTCAAGAATGAGCAGTTTGAATTTGTCTATGGCTCACCCGAAGAGGATGCGGTGAAGGATACCCTGGCAAAGATGATCAATGCGGCAAGAGTGCGCTTTGAAATGAAATCACTGAAAGTCTGTGCGATCGGACATACGCCCCAGGGCTTTGGTTTCGGCAGGGCACTGGACAATGATCTGCTGGAGACCTTCGGTGTCAGGCAGGAGGCCATCGAGGCCAGAGAACTCATCGATCTGGCAAAGGCCTATACCGATGAGGAGTGTGAGGAATATCTGAATGATGCGCAGAAGCGCACCGAAGGCCTTGAGAACACACCTGAAAAGAACCGGCTTGATTTCGCCAGACTGTACAAGGCATATGATGAGTATGTGAAGAAAAACAACATTGGCGCGATCGCATCGAGATGCTGGCCGGACTTCTTTACCTCGTTTGGCACACCGGTCTGCTCGGTGCTTGCCATTCTCAATGATCTTGGCGTGGCGGCATCCTGCGAAGCGGATATGTATGGCGCCGTGTCAATGTGGATGGGCATGCGCTTGAGTGAAAAGAGTGTTTTCTTCGGCGATCCGGTCAGTCTGGACGAAAAGGAAAACACCATCACCTTCTGGCATTGCGGCATGGCTGCCTGCTCACTGGCAAGAAAGGATACCGGAGCCTGCGTTGGCGAACATTGCAACAGACATATCGGCCCGACCATGGAATTCGGCACCGAGGCAAGCGAGCACGCCACCGTCTTCCGGATCGGACGCAATCCCGACGGAACCTTCCGTTTCTTCATTGCCCAGGGCAAAGCGCTGGACAGACCGAAGCAGTTCTTCGGCACTTCCACCGTCATTGAGATGGAATTCTCCGCGGAGATGATCATCCATGAAGCGGTGCTGGATGGCTGGGAGCCTCATTACGCGGTGATTTATGCGGATGTGGCGGATGAGCTGGAAATGCTTGCCCATATGTTCCGGGTGGAAGTCAGAAGATACTGATCTATCATCTGTTTCATCAGACCTTCCGTGTCATGCGGAAGGTTTTCATGTCTTTGCATGAATGATATTAAGATTCAGAAAATGAATGATATCGTACAATGGGATATGGAGGTAACCGTTTATGGCAATGAATCAGAATGTGTTTCTTCATGAAACAGACCGGGCGGCGATGGATGCCCTCAAGGCAATTCCCGGTTTCTCCCAGGTTGCGAAAGCCTTCATGAGCGGCTGGAGTGAAAAGATGATGTACATGGAGAATCTTGCCTCCTATGTCAGAATTTCCGAAAACCAGCTGCCCCGCTATCATGCGATGCTCAAGGAGATATCGGAAAAACTCGGCATTGAGACGCCGGATCTTTTCCTGAAACTCGATGTGCTTCCCAACGCCTATACCGCCGGTGACACAAAACCGTTCATCGTGATCACATCGGGTCTTCTTGAAACAATCCCCGATGAGCTGATCCCCTGCGTGCTGGCCCATGAGTGCGGACATATCGTGTGCCATCATGTGCTATACAGAACGATGGGCAACTGGATTCTTTCCGGTGCGATGGCTTTGATTCCTTTGAGCGCGGCTTTGATCTGGCCGGTGATGAATGCCTTCCGCAGATGGATGCGCTGCAGTGAACTGTCCGCGGACCGGGCTGCAATTCTGTGCATGGGAGGTCCTGATCAATTGATCGAGATGTGCATGCGCTTTGCCGGATTCACCAAGAAGGTGAATGATGAAATGAATGTGGAAGCCTTCATGAAACAGGCGGAGGAATTCAATCAGTTCACATCGGACAATATGCTCAACAAGACGATGGAACATCTGCGCTTCTCACAGGCGACCCATCCGATCCATGCGGTGCGTGCCTATGAATGCCGCAAATGGACAGAGAGTCAGGATTATCTTCTGGCAAAGGAATACTTTGAGTCATATCAGAAGAAGGAAAAGCCTTCAAAGC
Organism: uncultured Erysipelotrichaceae bacterium; assembly: GCA_902761625.1. GTDB lineage: Bacteria > Bacillota_I > Bacilli_A > Erysipelotrichales > Erysipelotrichaceae > Bulleidia. The sequence goes on along the minus strand of CACWLH010000039.1, from coordinate 1,692 downwards.
TTCCGGTTTCATGGAACAGAAAATCATTCACCGCCAAAAGCACGAAGGAAGCCATGAAAGAGCTGTATGATCTCGGCTTTGAACATATCGCCCTGACACCTTCCAACCAGGGTGCGCTTTTCATCAAAGAAAATGATGTTCTGGAAACCCTCATCAACGGCTCAGGCGACTATCAGGAAGGAAACTGGATTGACGCGGATGCGAGGATCGAACTGAAATACTATCTGCCTGATTCATCCTCACTCAGCAAAAAAAGCCGCAACAGCGGAATCAGTCTGAAACATTCCTCTTCCTGGTATACCGGCAGGCCTTATGAGGAAAGTGAAAAGGAATTCGTCAAAGCCGGCTTCCGGGATGTCAGAAGTGAAGCGGTTTATGATCTGAACGAAGAAACGGATGAGCGGCGCGGACGGATTATCCGGGTAACCTTGGGCAATGACACCGTCTTCAGACAGGGAGAGCTTGTGCATCCGGATGTTGAGATCGTGATTTCCTATCATGATGTCCGCAAAGACTGAAAACAGTCGGATTCAATGAAGAAACGGAAGCCTTCGGCGGAATATGAATGCCGGAGGCTTTTGTTTATGAAATGTCCAAGATGTCTCAATACGGATCCGGAATATTTTTACAAGGGAAGCAGGGGCTGGTACTGCCGCAGATGCATTGCCTTTGGCAGGGCAATGATCGAAGAGGATAACGAAAGTCCCGGACTGGCTGATATCGCGGATGGCAGTGAGGAGTACACATTGCAGTATCCGCTCACCCCGGCCCAGGAAACAATCGCATCGCAATGCGCGCAGCTGATTGATGACACTTCGGTTCTGATCAATGCGGCCTGCGGTTGCGGAAAGACTGAGCTTGTGGTCTATTCGATTGCGAAAATGCTGAAAGAAAAGAAGAAGGTGTGCTTTGCCATTCCCCGCCGGCAGGTGGTGCTGGAATTAAGGGAAAGACTTGCGCAGTATTTTCCCAAAGCGAAAGTGATTGCGGTATGCGGCGGTCATACAAAGGAAACAGACGGGGATCTGATCATCTGCACAACCCACCAGCTCTACCGCTATTACCGCTGCTTTGATCTGCTCATCCTGGATGCGTATGGAATAATAGGACTAAATTCAAAAGGCTCGGCAAATAAAGGGTTTTTGAAGCTTAGTCCTATTTTGTTTAGCCCACAAATGAGACTAATGATCGATTTAAGGAGGAAACATGCGCAGAATGAAGATCTTTCTGCGAAGCGTAGTGCTGCCTGTAACTCTGGCAGTACTGTTAGCGATGTTGTTCCGTCCCGTCTATTACAAAGACAATCAGCTGAACATACTCCTGATGTGGATCTGCATCGGAGTACCGTACGGTATTCGAAGGATGTTTCTTTGGCTTGTGCCGCATAAGTATGATCTTGCCGGCACGGTCGGAGTAGTTGCTTTGGATGTTGTGTTGGGAGGAATCATCGGAGGCTTCGCACTTATATTCCAGATTCTTAGAGGTGTAATCGAAACCGTAAAAGGGTAAAATGGAATTACATATTTGTTTCACACAGGTATGGGATAATCAATTACAGAAAAGCAGGGATCAGATATGGCTCAAGGCAGATTTCAGGTTGATCAGACAGTTTATCTGATCTCTTCTGTCAATTGGATCAAAGAAGCTAAGGTACTGAAGTACTCCGGAGGATTCTATACAATCAAATGGACA
>CACWLH010000038.1 GCA_902761625.1 uncultured Erysipelotrichaceae bacterium | reverse complement strand
GATTCGGTGGTAAGAGCGGGCTCGTCGGTTTTGAGGCCTGCCCTGAACATTTCGTAATCCTTGACGAACACCATCATCCGCCATTCCATCTGGTGTCTGTTCTTTAAATGCCGGTACCATATGTCGTGATACTGGGCGATTCTGACATATTTATTGACCAGATAGGCGAAGATCATCGGCACGAGAATCACCGTATAGAGATAAATGTTGTTCCACTCCGCGTCATTCAGAATCCAGTCCTTTCCGTTGATCAGGATCAGCATCAGAAACGGAATGCTCAGAATGACAACCAGAACAAGAAGCTTGTAGAAGTGATACTTCTGTCTGCTCGATGATTCTTTATACTTCTCATACTCATAAGAATGAACAAACATCCTGAAAAATCTGTTGAAGAAAGATTCCGCATTGCCGGATGCGGATTTGTTTTCTTCCGACTCCCAGATTTTCACAAAGGCTTCAAACATTTCGTTCTTGACGGATTCTTTTTCCTTCAGTTTGAAACCGCCTGTGACGCCTGCAATTACCAGGACAGTAAGCAGGGGAACAACTAAATTCATTGCAATAATCTTCAGATTCATATGATTGCCTCTTTGATATTAATAACAGATCTTTCTGCAGTTTTCTGATCAACGCTCCTTTGGAACTGATGACAATGGTCAGAACTCAGACATCCTAATTATAATAGCCGAAATCCCATCCATATGCCACCTGTGGATGGCGGGATGATCCGGAGAAATCAACAAATCCGATGAAGTCCGTTCCTTAAAAATGATCATTTCATCTCTGCGGACAATGAAAGCGCGCATGCGGTCTGTGATTTCCTGTTTTCAAAAAACTGACCGGTGAAAAGGCTTTCGTGGGAAAAATATACTTGCAGTTTTAAAATGGGGTGGAATAATGATATCGATGTTTATTAGAAAGAGTAAGAGAAAGATATGGAAAACACCAAGAAACAACTGAATTTCTGGCGGTGTGCAGCGATTATCGAACTCGTCGCACTGCTCGTGATCGGTGTCGTATTCGCATCCGGAAGAAGCGCGGCACCGGCTCAGCCTGAACCGACCGCGGATGCGGAAGTCGTCACAGAACCGCTGACACTCTGGTCAGAAGGATCTGCGCCGAAGCAGAAGCTGATCGATTATGTCACCACCGTGACTGATGAAAACAGCATGGATTTCATCCCTGTTGAAGACCGTATTGCGGTATTCGATATGGATGGCACACTGGCATGTGAAACCTATTACACATACTATGACACGATGATGTTCATTGAATACTGTCTGCATGACCATCCTGACAAGGTCTCCGATGAGCTCAAGGAAGTGGCTGCGGCGATCAAGCCGGGCTATGTCGCGGATGAAACACTTGCCCGTAACTTCGCAAAGGCATATGCCGGAATGACCGTTGAGGAATTCTATGACTATGCTGTGCAGTTCGGCCAGAAGAAGACACAGAGCTTCAACAACATGAGATATATCGACAACTTCTATCTGCCGATGGTCGAGCTTGTCAAATACCTGTATGACAACCAGTTCACGATCTATGTCATCAGCGGCACAGAGCGTACAACAACCCGTGCGATCGTGGCGAATTCCCCGATCAAGGACTACGTGACACCTGAACATGTCATTGGCACTGACTTCGAAGTCAAGCAGGCAGGCCACGAAGATGAATCCTCCAATATGAATTACAAATATGAGAACGGAGACGAACTCATCCTGACTGGCGGATTCGTGCAGAAGAACCTCAACAGCAACAAGACCATCTACATCGAGCAGGAAATCGGCCAGCGTCCGGTTCTCGCATTCGGCAACAGCGGCAGCGACACAAGTATGATGAACTATGCGATCGATTCCAGAAATCCGTATAAGGCAGAAGCTTATATGATCGTCGCCGATGACAACGAGAGAGAATGGGGCACCGCGGACTGGGAAAAGAAGTCAGCGGAATATACGGAAAAGGGATATACACCGATTTCCATGAAGAATGACTTCTCCGTCATCTATCCGGAAGGCATCACAAAGGCGGCACAGCAGTACACACCCGCTGAATAATGAACCATGGCTGTAACAGAATATGCTGTTACAGCTTTTTTGATGCGGAAACAGAACAGACAGCCATGGCATGCCAGGTGCGCATCCGTTTTTGAACAGTGATAATTCATATATAATCGTTTCAGGACAATAGAAAGAAGGAATCATTTTATGAAGAAAGTGGGAATTGAGGATTTCGCGGCAGTCAGAAAACTTTCCGATCCGGTTGTCTCACCCTCGGGAAAGAAACTGGCAGTGACGGTGACGGAAGGGGATGTCGAGAAGAATGCATATAAAACCGATATCTGGGTGTATGACGAAGCGCATACGCCGTCATTCTTCCGTCTGACCGCATCCGAAAACGGCAAGGCGCCGTGTTTCCAGGATGAAAATACAATTCTGTTCCCCGGGGACAGACTGAACGCGCATCCGGCAAAGGACGGAATCGTTTATACCGTTTATAACAGAATCTCCCTGGATGGCGGTGAGGCGAGTGAGTTCATGGTTCTGCCCTTTGCAGCAAGCGGACTTTATCCGCTGGGCAATGAGCGCTACCTTGTCAAGGGAACCGTCAATCTGAGTCTGCCTGACTTTGCGCATATGAATGAGGCGGAAAAGAAAAAAGCTCTTGCCGCATGGGAAGAGGAAAAGGATTATTCCGTATTTGATGAGCTTCCGTTCTGGTTCAACGGCCGCGGTGTGATCAACAAGCTGCGTGCCGGTCTGTTTCTGATTGATCAGAAAGCAGGCACACAGGAAAAACTGACGGATCAATATTTTGATCTGCACGGCTTTTCGGTCAATGAAGACAAGTCCAGAGTGATTTACTGGGGCAATGAATTCGAAACACTCAATCCGCAGAAATCCAGAATGTATATCCGCGATCTCAAAGAGGGAACCGTTACCGAAGTGAAGCTGGAAAACAGATACAGCATCTCCGGCGCTGTCTTCTGCAATGATGAGATTGTATTCCTTGGCGCCACCGGTGAAACATACGGAACTTCAGAAAACCCGAAATTCTATCTCTACCATGAGGATGGTTCGTTTGAGCTTTTGGCAGAACCTGATCCCAGCCTTGGCGGAATCGGCAGCGATATCGCCGGAGGGGGAGCGTCTGTGTTCGGAAAGGATCGTATTTACTTTGTGCAGACGGTCGGATATCATTCCGTCTTCAGATCGATGGACCTTTCGGGAAACATTGAAACGCTGATTGAGGAGATCAATATTGTCAGCTGCGCCGCCGGAACAGATCCTGTGTATTTCCTTGGTATGGAAAAGGACAGACCGCAGGAAGTTTATATGAAAAAGGACGGCAGAGTCACAAAACTTTCCTCATTCAATGAAGCATATGTCAATGAACATGAAATTGCGGAAACAGAACATTTCACATTCACAGATGCGGATGGCACCGAAATCGACGGATGGGTGCTTTATCCGGCAGACTTTGACAAAGAAAAGAAATATCCCGCAATCCTTGATGTGCATGGCGGACCGCAGGTCGCTTATGGCGAAGGCTTCTTCCATGAAATGCAGTACTGGGCCGCGCAGGGATATATTGTCTTCTTCTGCAATCCCAGAGGCTCTTCCGGCAAAGGCGGCGCATTTGCGGATATCTATGGCGACAATTACGGTGTCAGAGATTATAACGATCTGATGGAATTCACCGATCAGGTACTGGCAAGAGTTCCGCAGATTGATTCAGAGCGCATTGCAATGACCGGCGGCAGCTACGGCGGCTTCATGGCCAACTGGATGGCCGGACATACGGACAGATTTGCGGCGATCGCATCGCAGAGATCGATCTCCAATTACATTTCCAAGTGCCTGACCACCGACATCGGCTATTATCACAATCTCTCCGCGATCCAGGCCGATCCCTGGAACAGCCCTGAAATAATGTGGAGACATTCACCGCTCGCATATGCCAACAAGGTGAAGACACCGATGCTGTTCATCCAGTCCGATGAGGATTACAGATGCTGGATGGCGGATGCGGTGCAGATGCTGCAGGCATTGCTGATGCATGGCGTGCCGGCAAGAATGTGTCTGTTCCATGGTGAAAACCATGAACTGAGCAGAAGCGGAAAGCCGAAGCACAGAATCAGAAGACTGAAAGAAATCACCGAATGGTTTGACCGGTACGTGAAAAATAAATAATAAACACTGCACACTGCTTGTGACACAACACAATATCAGAATCAGGGAGACTTCATTCCATGCCGGAAAGAAGTCTCTTTTCATACATTCATGTTCTCTTTTTGATGCCTGATTCAGAAACGAAAACATATGCATGATCCGTTATGTTTAATGAATACGATATAATGAAGCCGGAATACATCAGACAAAACCAAAACAGCTTCACCCGCAAAAGAGAAGGGAATCCCTTCTTTTACGCGGATTCCATAATTATAAAAATCAATATATCAGTACCAGGAGGTCATATCATGTATACAATTGCTTTTCCGGATATCCCGGTCCCGATCCAGGGACTGGATGAAGTCGTTCTGCCGAAGATGGTCAGAATCCGCCAGAATTACGCCAGGGACAGAATCGAAGACATTCCGTCTCATCTGAAACAGGAATTCTCAAAACATGATTATGCTTTTGCTGTCAGGGGAAAGCGGATCGCCGTGACGGTCGGCTCCAGAGGAATTCCAGATAACCCACTCATCGTTCGAAGCATCTGCGACCAGCTCAAAGAGTGGGGTGCGGATCCTTTCATTGTTCCGGCCATGGGAAGCCATGGCGGCGGAACTGCAGAAGGCAATCTGGAAATCCTGAGCGGATACGGAATCACCGAAGAAGCGATTGGTGTTCCGATCTCAGCCTCTATGGATGTGGTGCAGATCGGCAATCTGAATGATGATGTGAAGACACCGGTATATTGCGACCGCAATGCATATGAGGCGGACGGGATTGTCATATACAACAAAGTCAAGCCGCATACGGATTTTAAAGGTGAACACGAAAGCGGTCTGTTGAAAATGATGGCGATCGGACTGGCCAAGCATAAAGGCTGCTCAGCCCTGCATATGCGCGGATTTGATACCTTCAGAGAGAATATTCCCGCTTCCGCATCTGTATTCCTTGAAAAGATGAATGTGGTCTTCGCGGTCGGCGTTGTGCAGAATGCATATGATCAGATTTCAGAAATCAAAGTATATCCGAAAGACGAAATCATCGACGGAGACAGGGAACTGCTCGAAACCGCAAGACGCCGCTTTCCGCGTTTCATGTTTGATTATATCGATGTGCTGATCATTGACCGCATCGGCAAAGATATCTCCGGAGAAGGTGCGGATCCCAATGTGACAGGCAGAGGCTTCATGCCTTATTTCAAGGATGACTTCCATGCGTCAAGGCTGTTTATCAGAGGACTCAGCGAACAGAGCCATCATAATGCATGCGGACTTGGACTGGCGGATATCACAACCGCAAGGTGTCTGAATTCCGTGGACTGGCAGAGCACCTGGGTCAATGTGACAACCAATCTGATGATTGACGGCGGAAAGATCCCGTTCTATAGGAAAAATGACTATGACGCGCTGCGTACGGCTTTGCGCACCTGTGCGCGGATTGATTATGCAAAGGCAAGGATCGCAAGAATCCATGACACGCTCTCACTGAATGAGTTTGAGGTTTCCGAGCCTCTCGCGGAGTCTTTGAAGTCAATCCCGGAAATCGAAATCCTGAGCGAACCGTATGAACTGCAGTTTGATGAAGAAGGATTCATGGAAGATTTTGTATGAGCGATATGAATGAGAAATTGCTGATTCTGGCGGATGATCTGACCGGATCGCTGGATACCGGTGTTCAGCTTTCCAAAAAAGGCTATGAAGTGACTGTACTTCCCGTAAATACGGGCATTCCCGCAGATTTCAAAGCGGATGTGCTTGTCATCAATACCGACACAAGGCATATGAAAAGCACTGATGCATACCGGATCGTATCTGATTTGACCAAGGACGCAATGCACAGCGGATTCCGTCGCTTCTACAAGAAGACAGACTCCGGTCTCAGAGGAAACGTGGGTTCAGAACTGAGTGCATTGCTTGAGGCATCCGGACAGAAGACATTGTCATTTGTGCCGGCATGGCCGAAAATGGGCCGGATCACAAAAGAAGGCATCCACTATGTCAACAGCAGGCCGTTAAGTGAAAGCATCTTTGCAAAGGATGTCAGAAATTCCGTCAAAGAAAGCAGAATTGACCGTCTGATTCATCTGCAGTCGGATGTTTCCGTAAGCCTGAATGTTGAAACAGAAGGCATTGCCGCATATGACTGTGCAAGTGAAGAAGAAATGGAAACGCTGGCCGCAAAGATCTTTGCGGATATGCACCGTCCTTTGATCGCGGCAGGCTGTGCGGGACTTCTGGAAAAATACCCGCCACGTACCGGCAAAGCATACAGCACAATTCAGTGTGAAGGCTTGTCAGAAGAACTGATTGTTCTGTCGGGTTCCTTGAATGAAGTGACCGTCAGACAATTGCAGTATGCAGAAGATAACAATGCCCGCAGAGTACATCTGCCTGTTCATCAGATTCTTCGCGGAGACTGGAATGAGACAGAAACGGAACAGTTTGTCAGCTTCTTCCTGGATGAAGCACATACGCCGCTTGCGATCATTGATACACTCGATGAAACCGTAACTGCAGAAGACAAAGCGGAAAACGCAGCCGGAATCATTGAGCAATATATGGGAAAGACTGCCGCATGTCTGTTCAGACAGAATCCTCATAAAACATTGATGATCATCGGCGGAGACACGCTGCTTGGCTGTGTCCATGCGCTGGGTATTGAAACACTGACACCGATCAGGGAAATGGCAGCGGGCACGGTGCTTGCGCAATACACCAGTTCCCATGGAAAAGGATATCTGATTACCAAATCAGGAGGATTCGGTGATGAGGAACTGCTTGTCAGCCTGCAGAAACAACTGGAGGAAAACAACAAGATGAAAAGAAGACCGATCATCGGCATTACCATGGGTGATCCGGCCGGAAGCGGTCCTGAGATCACAGTCAAGGCGTTAAGCGATCCATCTGTTTATGAGCGCTGCTGTCCGCTTGTTGTGGGGGATGCGAAGATCCTGGAACAGGCAAAAATGTTTGTCAGTCATCCTGAAATCATCATTCATCCGGTTTCAGATGTGAATGATGCGCTGTTTGAATACGGCACCATCGATGTATATCACCTGGATCTGATTGATGATGTAAAGAACTTTAAAATCGGCGAAGTCTCAAAAGAAGGCGGAAGGGCAGCCTTTGAATCCGTGCGCACCGTGATTGAGCTGGCCATGGAAAAGAAGATCGATGCCACCGTGACAAATGCATTGAATAAAGAAGCGATGAATCTGGCGCTGGCTGAGGAAGGAATGCACTTCGACGGCCATACCGAAATCTATGCCGCGTATACAAATACAAAGAAATACACGATGATGCTTGCCCATCATGACTTCCGGGTCGTACATGTATCAACCCATGTTTCCTTAAGAGAAGCCTGCGACAGGGTGAAGAAGGACAGAGTTATGGAAGTGATTCAGCTGGCGTATCAGGCCTGTCATGATCTTGGTATTGAGAATCCGAAAGTCGGCGTATGCGGACTGAATCCGCATGCCGGGGAAAACGGTCTTTTCGGAAGGGAGGAAATCGATGAAATAATCCCTGCCATTGAGGAAGCACGTGAAAAGGGAATCGATGCGATCGGTCCCTTGCCGCCGGACAGCGCCTTCTCCCAGATGCTGGGAGGATGGTATGACATCATCGTATGCATGTATCACGATCAGGGACATATTCCGACCAAGACGATCGGATTTGTTTATGACCGTGTAAAACAGACATGGAAGGCAGTGGAAGGCGTGAACATCACCCTCGGTCTGCCGATCATCCGCACATCCGTTGACCACGGCACGGATTTCCCGCATGCCGGCAAAGGTGAAAGCAATGAGCTGAGCCTTGTCAATGCGATTGATTACGCTCTGCGCATGGCACGCTGAAGCAATACCTTGTTATTCATCTTTTGAATAATAATATAAGGAAAGAAACTGTATGGATTTTCAACAGATGAATTTATAATTAAATGACTGGAAAGTGAGGAAGATCATGGCAAAAACTGTGACATTTTATAAAATGGGATTCCGTATGAACTGGCCTGAGGCATTTGAGCATACCAAGGGAATGCTTTCACCGATGGAAATCGGAGGCAGGGGAGACGGCACATATTTCATGATGTGCACTTATTTCGCAACCAGCGCCGAAGAACTGGCGGCGATGGGAAAGAAAGCAAAAGGCGGTGAAATGAGTGAGGAAGACAGTCAGAAAGCTGCTGATGCCATGGGTGTACTGCTGGTCATCATCGGCATTGAGGGCGGATTAAGCATTAAGGAAATCAAAGAGAAGATGCAGATGGGAAGTGTATCCGATGACTCATTCATTGAAGTCGGCAGATACAAGGACATCACATACTATGCGGTTACCGACCATGACAGTGAAGAAGCCTTCATGAAGGCGCAGAAGCCGGAATTTGCGGAAGAGTTCCGCACACTGCAGAAGGTATGGATTGACGCAATGAAAAATGCGGAATATATCGGTCCGCAGATTCAAGGCGCGGAGCTTGTCGGCAAGCCCATTCATTTTGAAACAAAAGATGTCGACGGCAATCCTGTGAAGAGTGAAGATCTTTTCGGTTCGCATGAGGTGACGATGATTAACATCTGGGCTACCTGGTGCGGACCCTGCAAGAGCGAACTGGAAGAGCTAGGCAATATGCATCGCCGTCTTGAAGCGAAGAACGCCGCCATCATCGGCATCTGCGATGACGCGGATGACAAGAATGACGAATGCAAAGCTCTGATCAGGGAAAAGAATCTTTCCTATATCAATCTTCTGCCGTATGAAGGCATGGATGAGCTGGCGATCGATTCATTCCCGACATCATTCTTTGTGGACAGGGAAGGAAAGATCCTGACCTTTCCCGTGATCGGTGTGCCGGGGGATATTTCGGAGTATGAAAAGACAATCAACAGCCTGCTGAATCATGAGGAAGTATCCGAATCTTCCGCTCAGCCGGCAGCTGAGACAGATAAGACGGATTATCGTGTCATTGTCAAAGACGAGAGCGGCGCTCCGGTTGCAGGCGCAAGGGTTCAGTTCTGTGACGATGTCACCTGCATGTTCTCCAAAACCGATGAAACCGGCACAGCTTCATTCGCGGCTGAACAGGGACAGTATACGGTTCATATTCAGAAAGCGCCCGAAGGCTATGCGGCATGCACAGATGAGTTTGCCGTTGCGGCAGATACACATGAGGTTCAGATCGTTCTGAAAAAAGCATAAAACTGCCGGAACACATCCGTGTGTATGACGAAGTTGATTCCACATGGATTTTCGAGGATTTCTATGCCAAGCTTGCTTTGTATGCCATGGATGAAAGATGAGCAGTCCACGCTGAACCGCATGTCTGAAGAATGATCTTTGCATGCTGTATTTCTGATCCGTTTGAATTGGATAACTGAAAAAACTCCTTTCCGCACATGTGCTTACAGCTGTGAGAAGGGAGCTTTTAATCAGTATGCCTAAACCTGTAAATTATTTTGCGCTGATATCCATTGTTCCTTCCGCGCCTTTTTCGGCGGTGAAGCGGATTGTATAATCACCTGCAGGCAGTTCAAAGTACTGCGCATCGATTCCGGTGATGTTTTCTTCCATCAGGACTTTTGTGGTCGCATCAACTTCTCTGGGAAGCAGTTCAATTTTAACCGTGCTTCCGTCTGTCATATTGGCGCGCACGTAGAGTTCCTGACCTTCTGCGATCGTGATATAACCCACTCCGCCTGATTCAGCGGCTGCCTTCTGGGCAGTAATGGAGATTGTGTTGTCATCATTGTTGTCCACTCTGAAGAAAGAGCTGGTCTGATTGGACAGAATAGCAGCGATTGCAATCACTGCAGCGATCAGAATGCCGATATAAATGAACTTTTTGCTGTTCATGTTTGATTCCTCCTGAATATGTGTCTGTGATTCATTCATTTCAGACACAGCCATGATTCCCGCATTTTCTGCAAACTGCTTACACGGCTCGTTCTATTCTAGTACATTTTCACTGATATGGGACAGTCCTTCTGACCGGAGATTTCTTAATATTTCGAACGCATGTTCAGTATGCTTTTGAAGCGTACCGGAAAACCTGAATTTATCTGTTTTTCTTTGCAAACAAAGTAATACTGTTAATCAGTATCGAGACGATGACACATACCCATAGCGCTGAAGACATTGCCGGCATGATATCCATTAATCCGCCCCAGTCTTCAGCCATGACTCTTTTTGCACCGTCGCTGTAGAAAGCACACATTGTCAGCGCAGTCAAAGAAACACTTGCAAATCTGTAATAGCTTGTTTCTTTGCCCTGTGTCCATGAGATCAGATTTAAAACAGCAGTGATGATCGATGCCAATCCTGAAACCAGCCACATATGATTCCACCTGCAAATCCCTGTTTGCTTACTTCTTTTTCCTTGCGGCCGGCAGCTGCGGATACATCGCTTCCACCAGCGCTTTCAGGAAATCCCTGCTGTCCACATCAGTGACCAGCAGCATTTCCTTTGCGCCTTCATAGGGCACTTCGTAATGCGCATCCGGCATCATGAGCTTTGCGGATTGCACCGGTTTCACCAGAAAACGGTTGTCATAGATCCCGCCGATCACCTTGCCGCGATAATAAATAATGTATTCTCCCATCATTGCCCGCCAGGAAATATCATCCAGTTCCGAGAGCTGGCCGAGAATAAAATCCAGATAGTCTTTGCCTGATGCCATAATGATGTCTCCATGATCAGCTGAGTGATCTTTTGTCTACAGAATTATCATACCTTACCTGATCTGCTGAAGTCATGGAAAGCGGAATGTTCATGAAATTTCTTTTTGTGACTCAGCCGGAGCCTTCGCATGCAGTCTGAAAAGCAGGGGAGTTCTCTTCTGAGCAGACATTTTTTACAAAAATATGTCAATGTGGAATTGGACAATTGATCTTGGTAGGGTTTTCAATATAATAAAAATGTTTAACAGTCTGCATTGGAATGCAAATGATTATGAACAATCAATAACAGCAGATGATTCATCGGGAAATGAACTGTTTTTCGCTGCGGAGTGCATGCATGATGCGCCGCGTGACGGTTCAAAAGCACATTCACCTCAGGGATGCGTGGTTCATTCCCTCCGCCATTTCCAACCTTACCGGCAAAAAGACGAAAGGACACAGCCAACAATGAAAAAACACAGCGCTACATTGAGATTCAATCAGGTATTCGGTTTTTTGTTAAAAACACTGTTCCTGCTATCACTCCTCATTTCCACCTCACTTTCCGTATCTGCAGAGGATCATACAGAAAATGAGACAGTTAATAAAGGTAAAGGATCAGAGCATATTAAATCCGTTACTCTGTCATACGGCGGTGTTGAGAAAGATGTCTGGAATGATATTTTTACGGTCGATAACGGAACTGACGCTCCGATGAACCTGCATTTTGAATATGATGACTGGCTCGCACCCCAAGCAATGGTTATCGAGGTTTTTTCCATAACACAGGATGGCCAGGAAACCCGGCTCGGGGATGCAATGGGCGGCGGAGTATGCGATACATATGCAGGAAATTCATACGATCTGCCTGCAGATTGCGGTATCAGGGTGCGTGTATGGGACTGGAATGAAGTCATCGTTGATACGATGCTTGGAATCATTGTCAAGCAGAATGAGGCAAGGCAGTTATTTGAAAGTGTGGATATGTCATTCGGTCCCAAGGAAGGCATAGCCATTGATATGAGCAGTTTTATGCCGAAAGCGGGTTTTGAAATCAATGTGATCCCGATGCCTTGCACATACAAGCATTTCCCTGACGGGCACAGTGTTCTCGGTATCGGATGGAATTCCAGTGAGCAGGGCTTCTGGGAGAAAGCTTCCAGAGGTGAGTTTACATCACTCGCCCACGGCAAGGTATATGAATCATGGGAAGACGAAAAATCAAAACACGAACGAGGCAGCCTTGGTCTGGTCTGGTCCGTCGGCGGATATGCGGTTTCTTATGATGATAATCCGCGGAAGATGGGCGGTCAGCTGCAGTTCTATCTCGGCTCGGGAATTGAACAGGCAGGCCAGTATTCCGTATTCACATACAGTATCACGATCACCCTGGGTGTTCAGGGCCTGGTTCAGTTTACTGTTGAGCCGGAAGGAAAGACACCGTTTGAGGTGGATCTTCAGCTCGGATTCCTTTCAGGACTTGAATTGTATGGCGGTATCGGTATCGGCTGTCTGTTATCGGCCGGTATTTACGGATCTGCCACATTTATGGCAAATTTCCAGTTTATGCCGGTACAGCAGGCAAAAGATTGCTATCTGGACGGTGAGGTCGGATTGAAGGCGAAATTATTCGGAAGAACGATTTTCAAATTCAAATTCACTGAAGGCCGCCTTGATTTCAAAGAGGGCAAAATAAAAGACGGAAAACAAACCCTGACACTGCCTGATTCGGTGAATGTGCAGGAGAGGATGAATAATGAAATTGAAAATCTGGTCGCAAGCGGATACGGCAATCAGATTTATGAAGTCAATGAAACATCCGGTGAAACCATATGGCATACGCAAAATCTTGATCAGCCTGATGAGGATCATGCGAAACTCTATGCCGGATCTGACGGTCATATGCTCGGAGACAGAAGTTTCTCCACAAAGCTGGCAGATAATATTCATCCTGAAAACGGAATCCAGATCAAGAATCTCTATGAAGGCGAACATGATACAGCTCTGATTCTGCTGGTTGGAAACAATGACAGCAGAGAACCCGGAAAGAAGGGGGAACTGCTGTATTCAATCTATCATCATGGCACCAAATATATTACCGAACCGAAACCGGTCGTTCTGGATATAGATCAGGATCATATCGAAGATACCGGCGGAGATTTCAGCCCCCGTCTGACCCGCGGACCGGAATATGACTCGCTGTATGCGACCTGGTTAAGGGGAACGGATGCCCAGTCTGCAAATCTTACACTCAGGGACGCTGTTTCTGATATGCAGCTGTGCTTTGCAAAATACGATGTTGAGTTCAACCGCTGGACAAACTTCGAAATCGTTTCCAAAAGCAATGAATATCTTCTCGGCGGTTCGGCTGTCGGATATGCGAAGAGCGAAGCACTTTATCCGCATGTGTTCGCATACACAAATCCTCAGGAAGACCCTGCCGGACTGTCTGAGAACAGTGAGCATGACATCCTGGTGTTCGAATATAATCCTGAGGGTGGTTACTGGGAACCCGAAGTGATTGATCACGTTGCCGGACGGATCATAAGATTTGACGGCGGCCAGTATTACTTCAGCGAAAGCGGCGCAATCATGCCCGCTGCCGCGTACTCGGTTGAAGCAAGCGGTTCAAAAACAGTCAATGTGATTTCTGATGGCGGAATCAAGAGAACATTCACCAATGCATGGAACGGCGCATTCGCAAACACTGACGGAACTGTAACCCTGACATTCATGCGGGACGGGGCTTTATATACCGCCAATGGTACCAATAATGACAATGCGGATCAGGTTTTCCCGCAGTCGGATAAAGAGGGAATGCCTGAGGCAACCTATCAGCTGATCGGTGATCTGAACGGCTCAAATGTGATCGGTTATCTGAAATCCGAAGGCACATCACAGAATCTGTCCGGCTATGCCCGGATCAGCAGCGCTTCCACGGAATACGGAAGAACGGATATTACGGATGTTCCGGAAAATACGAATGTCAATTACTTCGGCGGTGTGTTTGTCGGTGATGATGAGCCTGTGATCGTATATTCAACCCAGGAATACTCCGCTGCAAACGGAGAATTCGTTGACGGTGTCAGCAACCTCTACATCCAGGTCGGCGCTGAAAACACGCATGTATCCCTGACAAGTGCGGAACTTGACAATGCACGTGATCTGGACGGAAATACACAGGCTGAAATCAGCGTTGAATTCAGAAACAACGGTCTTGTGCCGATTGATTATGTGGATGTGTATGCCCGCAAAGTCATCAAGTCTGAAAGCTCTGCCCTCAGAGTTCAGAATGTGCAGAATACAGTAGCATCTGAATATATTTCCCTCGGAAGACAGAATCTTGAAAAACTGCTGCCCGGTCAAACGGATGTCATTACAGTGACGATTCCGGATACAATGGCTGATGAGCCTGAGTATACAATTGCCCTGGTCGGCAGCTCATCGAAATATCCGAAAGAAGAAATCCAGACGGAAATACCTGTTGATTTATCAGCGGGCATCACTGTGATCAGTGATACCAACTATGATTACAGATACAGTAAGGACAATGATTCATATACGGTTGAGATCAAAGGATACGGAATGCACCCAAGAAGCGGCAAAGTTGTATTCTATAACAGTGAAACGCTTGAAGTTTACGGTGAAGAGAGCTTCTCAGATCTGAAACTCGGAAGCACAGCAACGGTTGATTTCGGAAAACTCGGTGCTCCTTTACGTGATAAATGCCCGAATCTGGCTGTGAGAGTTCTTGAAGGCGAAGAGGTTGTGGACGAAGATCAGCCGGCAGAGAAATACAGACCTCTGCAGACCCTTCCTGAATGGTATTACAAGTATTGGGATGTTGAAGAGCTCAATAAACCGGAAGAAGACACTCCTGCCGATCCGACACCTTCACCGGAACCGACTCCTTCAGCGGAACCGACACCTGCTCCTTCCGATCAGTCCGGAAACAGCGGGTCCGGATCTTCCGCAAATACCGCCGATTCATCGAATGCCGGAATTTATGCCGGTGTTCTGACGGTCTCCGCGATCCTGTCCCTGATCCTGATTTACGAAAGACGCAAGAGAGCATCCAATTAAAAACATTCCGGACAATTTCCGAACTGACGCGGGATAAATCCGCGGATGAATGAAAATCAAGGCAATGAATTCAAAGGAGGGCATCCTTGGAACCATTGCCTTTTTACCTGGCAGAACCATACCTGAACGCTTCAGCTGCCGGAAATACACTGCCGGTTTTATCGTTTTCAATCGGAAGTATCTGATGAATGTTCTCTTTTGGATGCCAACCCGTTATCTCAGACATGACATTTTTGGTACAATATCTGTCGGAAGAAGATGGAAAGATGAAACAGAAGCAAAAACAGAAACAGAAACAAAAGCAGTTGCAGAACACAGTACTGCCGTATCTGCAGGCAATACCGGATATCATGAGATATCAGATCGTATCCAAGGCGGTGCTGGGAATTCTGCTGCTTGGTCTGAGCACAGCAATGCGATGGACGCTGCACTCGACCGGAAGAGTCGCGGTCAGTAGCGGTGATTTCCTGTTCCTGTTTACGACCTGGCAGGGAATCCTGCTGATCGTGATGGCGCTTGTTACATTATTTCTCTATGTGGCATTTGACCTGAACACGATGATCCTGTTCAGCGGCAAACGGCTGAAACAGGAAGAATTCACGGTATGGGAATGCATGAAGGAAAGCATTGAGGATATCCGCCGATTCTTCTGTCCGGCAGGAATCGTCATTGTATTGTATATCGCACTGCTTGCGCCGATTCTGGGATTCGGTATATCGATCTCATTGACAAAAGGGCTTTACATACCGACATTCATCACTTCGGTGATTGAGACAACACCGCTTTACAATGCGCTGTATATTGTTGCCATCGTTGTTTTCACACTCATCGGTCTGGCCAATATGTTCTCACTGCATGGGATCCTGCTCGAGGATCTTCCGGTCAGACGCTCGCTCAGAGATTCCCGCTCATTGATGAAGAAAAACTGGAAGAACTACACCAAAAACAATTGTGTATACTTTCTGTCATGTGCGGCGATCATGATCCTGCTGGGGATTGTGCTTCTGGGAATACCGCTGTATTTCTTGGGAGTCAGCACAGAAGGAATGCGCCGGTTCTGGCTGCTGGCAGTGTGCATGAACGCTGCGGCCGTCTTCGCATTCGCAGGCATTTTTGCCGTACCGCTTTATCTGATGCGCATTACAGAACTCTATTACCAGTATAAGGAAGAGCCGGATATCGCATACGCGGTGCAGGAACACCAGCGCCATCCGTATCTGATCGCGGCCTGTGTTCTGGGTATTGCCGGCGTCATTGTGATTTCGTATCTTGGAAACAAGGCATTCGATGATATCTTTCCGCCGAAGATCACGTGTCCCATCATTGCCCACAGGGCAGGTGGAAGTGAAGGCGCGGAAAACTGTGTGGCAGGACTGGAAAAAGCCGCAGCCCTTGGCGCATACGGAAGCGAGATTGATATCCAGCGTACAAAAGACGGTTATTATGTGCTGAACCATGATTCGACATTTCTGCGTACTGCAGGTGTTGATCAAAGACCGGAGGACATGACACTGGAAGAAGTCCGTGCACTGCGTGTGGATGGGGAGCCGGTGCCGACACTTGAGGAAATGCTGGCGGCTTCCAAAGATAAAATCGTATTGTTTATTGAACTGAAGGGGAATACTGCCGATCAACAGATGGCGGATGATACCGTGCGGATCGTGCGCGAGGCAGGCATGGAAGATCAGTGTGTGCTCATTTCCCTGCAATATGATCTGATCGACTATACCGAAAAGACGTATCCGGAAATACAGACGGGATATCTGACATTCCTGTCATTCGGAAATACAGCCGCACTCAACTGCGATTATCTCGGACTTGAAGAAGAATCGGCGACAGCTTCTGCCATGGATGCAATCCATAGGCAGGGAAAGAAAGTACTGGTATGGACACCGAATGAACCTGCTTCCCAGAAACAGTTCCTGTTAAGCAAAGCTGACGGCATTATCACCGATCATGTATCACAGGCATTCGGACTGATCAGTCAGCTGGAAAAACGCACTGATTTTGAAAAGATCGTGGATGGCATCTTCAACTAGTGCATCACAGTATTTCAGTCAGGCTCTGTTTCAAAACTGAACCCTGCCTTTCAGCTGAATGGAGGGTATTAACATACACCATATGAAAAAGGCTTCCCGGAAAGCCTTTTAATATGTGTACAGAATACCGGATGGTGTTTCGTATTACCGGTCTGCGGATTTGTCAGAAGGAACAGGTGCCCGCAGTTCTTTTGCCTTGTCATCCATATGGATATCCAGCCATTTCAGCACATGCTGGATGTATGTGTCCCAGAAGACCAAGTCATGAATTCCTTCGCCTTCCTCATAAACCACATCGGCTCCCGCTTCTTTCAGTGCGGCAGCGATTGAGCGGTTCGCATTGATCAGATGATCCTGCAGTCCGCAGGCATCATAAAATGCGGGGAATTCGCGTGAAGGATCCTCTTCGAACTGTCTGATCAGCCAGCGGAGATTGCGGTCGCTGTTTTCGGTTTCATCGAGAATGCCGAAATTACGTGCTTCCCCGATGGTGTTGCCTGTTGTCTCCACCCATTCGCGGGGATATTCATAGAAATGCAGGGCACCGGACAGAACAGCAGCTTTGCCGAACACATCACTGTATTTCAGTCCGTTGCGGCAGGCACCGCAGGTGCCTTGGAAGTCCCGTCTATAGTGCATGGCACTTAGGCGAGGAGGTTCACAGGATTATAGGGAAGATGAGTTATCTTTTTGAAATACAGACATTCGGGTATAATGATGACTGGAGAAAGCAGGATATCTGAAGCCCTGCAGAACATTCATGTATGCTGTGGAACAATAAAACTGAGGTTAATCAGGATTATCTGAAGGATTGGCCGGCACATTATTATGAGATCAGCAGCGCTGCTCAGAGAGAAGCCTGTTTGAAAGCTATTCTGGAAAAGAATCCGGATTCAAAAGCTGATCAGAGAAGGCTGGAACTTCTCTACCGCCGCTTCGGAAAATATCCGGATGAAACAAAAGACAGGTTTTTCCATGCATGGTCATTGATTAAGGCGACAGGAAGAGAAACTGTCAATATTTTTAACAGACGCCTGATTGAAAAGGAAATGTTCGGTTATATGAACGAACTGTTTCTTGCGAGCTTTGACAGAGATGAAATTGTTGAAGATGAGTGGTATGACTTTGCCAATCGTTTTCTGGAACTCTCAGGCAACAGTCCGGCATATCGTTCAGTACTGTTCGGGTTAAAGAAAGTAAGCGATCAGGATACGGCTTTCCGGTTGGCAAATGATATTGAATTCATCACACGGAAAGTGCCGAGACAGTTTCAATGTGACAGAGAATTTGCGGATTTCGCAGAAGTCATGGAAGCTGTATATGTGAATAAAATCAAAGATGGTGACAAGATTCTTGAAGCCGTGAAGAACGGAAGGACCACAATATAACAGAATAACAGAGGATATCCGGAAAACAGATCTTTCCAAATAATATGAATTGCGAATCATGACACGAACAGGCGAAAAGGGCAGAATATGTCCTTTTTTAATGAAAAAATTTTCACAAAAATGATATATTAACTCTTTATGTTATATAATAAAAAAATTTTCTGCAGCTCTGAAGAGTCAATTCACTTGTCAAGGAAAATAAACATTTTATAATAATATCTGTAAGCGATTACATTTAGTTCCGGAACACTACAATGTATAAACTTTAATCTTTTGTTATTTTATATTTTGGGAGGAAAAAAATGAAAAAGATTTTTTCACTTGCACTCGCCAGCGTAATGGCATTGTCTCTTGCAGCATGCTCAGACAGTGGCGCTCAGGGCGGAGGCTCTGAAGGCGAAAGCTCCGAAGGCGAATCTTCAGCAACAGTTGCCAACAACGAAAAACCGCTGATCTGGTACAACCGTCAGCCGTCCAACAGCTCCACAGGCGCACTCGACATGGACGCATTAACATTCAACGAAAACACATATTATGTTGGATTCGATGCTAACCAGGGTGCTGAACTCCAGGGCGAAATGATCGCTAAATACATCGAAGAACACAAAGACACAATCGACCGTAACGGTGACGGTATCATCGGTTATGTTCTCTGCATCGGTGACATCGGACACAATGACTCCATCGCACGTACAAGAGGTGCCCGTAAGGCTCTCGGTACAGCTGTTGAAGTTGACGGCGCAATCGACTCCGCACCGATCGAAGTCAACAAAGACGGTTCTTCCACACACGTAAAAGACGGCGAACTCGCAGGTCTGAAAGTCCGTGAGCTTGCTTCTCATGAAATGAAGAGTGCTGCAGGTGCTACATGGGATGCTGCTACAGCTGGTGACACAGTCTCCGCATGGGTAGGCGACTTCGGTGATCAGATTGACGTAGTTGTTTCCAACAACGATGGCATGGGCATGGCTGTATTCAACAAGTGGTCCAAGGAAGCTGAAGTTCCGACATTCGGTTATGACGCAAACTCCGACGCTGTTGCAGCTATCGCTGACGGCTTCGGCGGAACTATTTCCCAGCACGCTGACGTTCAGGCTTACCTGACACTCAGAGTTATGAGAAACATCCTCGATGGCGTTGACATCATGACAGGTATCGCTACTCCTGATGATGCAGGCAACGTTCTGACAGATACAGACTATAAGTATTCAGAAGAAGATCGTTCATTCTATGCTCTGAACCTTGCAGTTACAGCTGAAAACTATCAGGATTTCCTGGATGCTACAGCAATTTATGCTCCGATCAGCAACCAGCTTGATGAAGCAGCTCATCCGACAAAGAAGATCTGGATCGACACATATAATGCATCCGATAACTTCCTGAGTTCCACATATAACCCTCAGCTGAACAACTATGCGAAGACACTGAACCTCGCTGGTGTTGATCAGATGGTAGGCGGCGACGGACAGAGTGAGTCTTCTGTTTCCAACAAGCTCACCAACCCGAGCGAATATGATGGCTTCGCTATCAACATGATCAAGACTGATAACGCAGCTACATATACATCCATTCTGAATCAGTAATTAAGAATAAACATATAATTTCTGATCTGAAATAACTGTTATCAAAGGGGGATAGCGTAAGTTATCCCCCTGCTGATTATCATCGATTTTTGAAAATCATTATGCAATGAATAAAAGGGGTACGAGTAATGACCGAAAAGAAAGACGATATAATTTTATCAATCCGTGGTATGTCCAAGTCTTTCGGGCGTAACAGAGTACTGGATCATATTAACATGGATGTAAAACGCGGTACCGTTATGGGCCTGATGGGTGAAAACGGTGCCGGTAAATCAACCATGATGAAATGTCTCTTCGGTATTTACACTAAGGACGAAGGGGAAATAGAACTTGATGGCCATCCGATCAGTTTCTCAGGACCGAAAGATGCTTTGGAAAACGGTGTGGCAATGGTACACCAGGAACTTAACCAGTGTCTGGATCGCAGCGTTGTGGATAATTTATTCCTTGGACGCTATCCAACCAATTCCGGAATCATTGATGAAGCCAGAATGAAGAATGAAGCAGCTGCTTTGTTCAGACGGCTGGATATGACAGTCAATCTGACACAGCCTATGCGGCATATGTCTGTCTCTGCAAGACAGATGTGTGAAATTGCAAAAGCAATTTCCTATAATTCGAAAATTATTGTTCTTGACGAGCCAACATCATCACTGACAGAGCCGGAAGTAAAGAAACTGTTCCGTATCATGAGAAATCTGACAAGTCAGGGTATTTCCATGATTTATATTTCTCATAAGATGGATGAAGTATTTGAAATCTGTGATGAAGTGTCTGTTCTTCGTGACGGCCAGCTGGTTCTGACAAAGAACACAAAAGATACAAACATGGATGAACTGATCGCCGCCATGGTAGGACGTTCACTGGATAACCGTTTCCCGCCGGTAGACAATGTTCCGGGTGAACCGGTTCTCTCAATTCAGAATATTTCCACAAAATATGAGCCGTATCTGCAGGATATTTCCTTTGAAGTAAAGAGGGGAGAGATCTTCGGTCTCTACGGACTGGTTGGCGCCGGACGTACGGAACTGCTGGAAACAATCTTCGGTATCCGTACCAGAGCAGCCGGCCGTGTCTACTATGAAGGCAAGCTGATGAACTTCAGCAGCTCAAAAGACGCCATGGATCATGGCTTTGCGTTGATCACGGAGGAACGTAAAGCAAACGGTATATTCCAGAAATCCGATCTGACCTTTAATACCTGTATCGCGAATCTGAATCACTATAAGAACGGAATTGCTCTCTCGGATGACAAAATGCACAGAGCAACCCTGAAGGAAATCGCGATTATGCATACGAAATGCATGGGTCCGGAGGACAGTATTTCCAGTCTTTCCGGCGGCAACCAGCAGAAGGTAATCTTCGGCAAATGGCTTGAACGTGATCCGGCTGTATTCATGATGGATGAACCGACCAGAGGTATTGACGTCGGTGCCAAATATGAAATCTATGAATTGATTATCAACATGGCAAAACAGGGAAAGACAATTATTGTCGTATCCTCTGAAATGCCTGAGATTCTTGGTATCACAAATCGTATTGGTGTCATGTCTGCCGGACATTTATCCGGAATCGTCAATACGAAGGAGACAAACCAGGAAGAACTGCTGAGATTAAGCGCGAAGTATATGTAACCTAAGGAGATAGAAGATGAGTCAGAATAATAATAAACCATCGGATCCAAGGATCCTGACTGCTGAGCAGGAAGCTGCGCTCCTTGAACCGATCACACAGCATTTAGCTGAAATACAGAAAAAGATCGATGCTTTGCGTTTAGACGGTGAAGAAAAGATCGTTACACTGAAAAACAGAATTCAGCTTGCAAAAGAAAACAAGGCTTTAACAAGCGGCGAAAGAAGCAATATTATCAGCGAAGCAAATGCAGCAATTGCAGAGGCGAAAAAAGTTGAAGCGGCAAACAAGTCAGAAATCACCGCTCTGATTGCGGAAGGCGAAGCTTATCTGAAAGATCACTTCAAAAGTGAGTACTACGATAAGGTTGCAGCCAGTGTCGCGGCTGAAAAAGAGGCTGCTCTTGCCAAATACAATGCAAGAGTTGCTGAGATCAATGCTCTTCACAAACAGAATTCCGCAGGTCTTTCCGGCCAGGAATTAAAAGACGAGAATTATGTAAATAAAAACAGGCTGTTTGATGCAAAGATGAATTATGACAAGGAACTTCAGGCATGCAAGGACCGGCTCCATACGGCATTCACGGAAGAATACCATATGATCGACCTGCTCAGAAGATCCAGGTTCACATTCGCCCAGAATCAGGCTCAGAAGCGCGAGAACCGGAGGTATACATTCAATCGGAAACAGTTCTTCCTGAACAATGGCCTGTACATTGTCATCAGTGCAGTATTTATCTTCCTCGGTATTATCGCACCGGTTGTAAAAGGTACAAACCTGTTTACAATGACAAATATCCTGAATATTTTACAGCAGGCTTCTCCGCGTATGTTCCTTGCACTTGGTGTAGCAGGACTGATCCTTCTTACCGGTACCGATCTTTCCATCGGACGTATGGTAGGTATGGGCATGTGTACAGCTACAATCATCATGCATAAGGGTATCAATACCGGTACTGTATTCGGCCACATCTTTGATTTCAGCTCGTATCCGATGCTGGGCAAAGCACTGCTTGCTCTGCTGCTATGCATTATCTTATGTGTGTGCTTTACAACGATTGCCGGTTTCTTTACAGCACGTTTCAAGATCCACCCGTTCGTATGTACAATGTCCAACATGCTGATTATCTTCGGTACAGTTACATATGCTACAAAAGGTGTATCCTTCGGTGCAATCGACAATGAAATTCCGGCTATGTTCATCCCGAGAATCGGTAAATTCCCGACAATCATCCTGTGGGCGATTGCGGCAGTTGCCATTATCTGGTTTGTGTGGAACAAGACAAAGTTCGGCAAATATCTGTATGCAGTAGGCGGAAACTCCGAAGCTGCTTCCGTATCCGGCATCAATGTTTTCAAAGTCACATTATGTGCATTCATGATGGCTGGTGTTCTGTATGGCTTCGGTGCATGGCTTGAATGTATGCGAATGGTAGGCTCCGGTTCTGCTGCTTATGGTCAGGGCTGGGATATGGATGCCATTGCCGCTTGTGTTGTCGGCGGCGTCTCCTTTACCGGTGGTATTGGTAAGATCTCCGGTGTTGTTGTCGGTGTTCTGATCTTCACAGGTCTGACATACTGTCTGACAATTCTGGGTGTCGATGCTAACCTTCAGTTCATATTTGAAGGTATCATTATCCTTGCAGCTGTTACACTCGACTCTTTGAAATACGTTCAGAAGAAGTAATCCGCTGATCCGTATATACACATCAGAAGACTCATTCCTGTACAGGATGGGTCTTTTTTGGCGCCGTAAAATAAGCGGGGGAGAAAGGAAAAATTGCTTTGAAGAAGAAGGTGGTCAAACCAACCACCGATAACTGAAAAAGATACCTTGATCTTGAATTCAACATAAGCAGCAGGGATCTGCTTGCCTGTATCAGCATCCGTCTTGTAGATATTTCCGAATGTTTCTTTCACGGATTCAATTGTGTCTTTTGCAATATTCGTCTGCATATTGACCAGAGTGAATACGATTCCTGAATACGTAAGATTCGGTTTCATATTGGTCCGGACCTCTTCGATCGTACGTACAAGCTGGGTCATACCTATGGCAGGCAGATACTGTGGCTGCACAGGGATCAGGATCTCATCCGCAGCGACAATGGCATTGATTGTAAGGATTCCCAGCGTAGGGGAGCAGTCAATGAGGACATAATCATAATCATCCTTTACTGCTTCGATACCGTTTGCCAGGATCTTCTCCCTCATAAACACACCGGCAAGCCTCGGTTCATACTCCGAAAGACTGATATTGGAGGGGATAAGATCAACCCCTCATCATGATGGAGAATGATATCTTCAAACTTCACAGTTCCCTTGCGGATCGAGGATTCGATAACATCTGAGACCGTATGATCCAGAGCATCTACGTTCTGCCATCCCAAGCAGGCGGTGAGGTTTGCCTGGGGATCAAGATCGATCAAGAGCGCTTTCTTTCCGGCTTTGGCCAGTACAATACCCAGGTGCTCAGTGGTTGTGGTCTTGCCGACGCCGCCTTTCTGGTTGGCAACGGCAATGACCTTGCATTTCGATTGCATAAATATAAACAATCTCCTTTCCACATGGCCTTATGGCTATGTAAAAGGAGATTGTTAGAAGTTATGATTCAGCGACAAACCGGAAGTTATCTGACAGACTGCCATTCCTCTTTGGAAAGGCATGTTATGTGTTCCGTTCGGAGAACGCCCTCTATGGCACAGGGCACATTATAGGCCGTA
>CACWLH010000037.1 GCA_902761625.1 uncultured Erysipelotrichaceae bacterium | reverse complement strand
TTTCAAAGATCTGCCGCGCTGCTCTTCCCGAGCGCGCTTTGATAATATACCACCCGGACTTGTCAGTGTCAACAACTTTTTTCAAATTGTTTTCTGAGACGTTGTTCTCAGCGCTGACCTCTTCCGTTCGGCAAGTACTTAGTATACTCTTTCTTTTACCCTTGTCAAACATTATTTCAAGAAATTTTCAACTTTTCGTCTGAGGTGGAAAAACGGCAGGAATGACTGCTGTTATTGCCTCTTCCTGCCGTTTATTTATTTGAATATTCAATCTGATTTTCAGTTCATTGTATTTCTGTAAAGGAAGGTTACGATCTCAGCTCTGCTGCATTCTTTTCCAGGACTGAAACGATCCGGATCCGTACCGGCTGTAATCTCGTTCTCATATGCCCAGAGCACTGCATCATAGTAGTATTTTTCAGGTTTGATATCGACAAACGGATTATCACTGACCGTGTGGCCCGGACTGTTCTCAGAACGGAACAGGAATGTGACTGCCTGGGCTCTTGTGCATTTCTCATTCGGACTGAAACGGTCTGCGCCGCCTTTTGAATCAATCCCTTTCTGCTTGCACCATCCATTCTATCAGCTGGCATGCATGAATTGCATTGTATCTGTTATGTATTCATGACAATGACTGCCGCTTTCCTGCTTCAGAATATCAACATCACAATTCTTTAATGAGTGAAAGCATCTTTTCGCATATAAAAACCCGGAGAGTTTTTCACTCTCCAGGTCATTTTTCTGTCAGTCCCCCGTGAGGTCCCCCATCAGATCCCCCATGAAGTTTGATTACCCGGATCTCATTCAACCGTTACACTCTTGGCAAGATTTCTGGGTTTATCCACATTCAGGCCTCTTGCGACGGAGAGGTAATAGCCCAGCAGCTGCAGCGGTATGATGGCAAGCGATGTCATGAAATATTCATCGGTCTTGGGCACATATACCGTAAAGTCCGCTGTATCCTCAATGCTGTAATTGCCATAGGAGGTCAGTCCCATCAGATAGGCACCGCGTGATTTGACTTCCACCATATTCGATCTGGTCTTTTCAAACAGTCTGTTCTGGGTGCAGACACCGACAACCAGGGTTCCGTTTTCAACCAGGGAAATCGTTCCGTGTTTCAGCTCACCTGCCGCGTAGGCTTCGGAGTGAACATAGGAGATCTCCTTCATCTTCAGTGAGCCTTCCATCGAGATGGCGTAATCAATTCCTCTGCCGATGAAGAACATGTCTTTCGCATTGGAATACTTTGCCGCAAACCACTGGATTCTTTCTTTGTCATCCAGAACTCTTTCCATTTTTGCGGGAAGCGTCTGGATCTCGGCAATCATGGCAGTATATCGGTCTTCATCAATCTGACCTCTGACATATGCATATTGAATGGCAAGCGCATAGGCCACAATCAGCTGCGCACTGTAAGCCTTGGTTGTCGCAACCGCGATTTCCGGGCCGGCCAGTGTATAGAAGACATGATCAGCCTCACGGGCAATGGAGGAACCGACCACATTGATGATACCCAGTGTGCGGATGCCGCTTTCCTTTGCAAGTCTGAGGGCTGCCAGTGAATCAGCTGTTTCCCCTGACTGGGAAATGACAACCACAAGATCATTCTGATTCAGAATCGGATTGCGGTAGCGGAACTCCGATGCCAGTTCCACTCTGACCGGAATTCTTGCCAGGCCTTCAAAGACATACTGAGCCGCCAGGCCGACATGATATGCGCTTCCGCAAGCGACAATCAGGATTTCGGATGTGTTGCGGATGATTTCATCAGTCAGTCCGGATTCACCGTAAACAATTTTTCCATCCTGAACAAGGGAACCGATGGTATCTCTGACAGCCGCCGGCTGTTCATGGATTTCCTTGATCATGAAATGCTCAAAGCCGCCTTTTTCCGCCGCTTCCGCATCCCACTTGATTTCACTGGGTTCAATCTCAACCGCTTCACGGTCGATATCAAAGAATTCAGCCGTTCCTTTGCCGAGTCTTGCGATCTGCTGGTTGCCGATGTAATAGACATTTCTGGTGTATTTCAGAATGGCCGGCACATCGCTTGCAGCAAATGAGGCATCTTCTGTCACGCCGACGATTAGCGGACTGTCCTTGCGGGCACAGTAAATCTCATCCGGATAATCCTTGAACATGACCACCAGCGCATAGGAACCTCTGATTCTGGTCATTGCCCTGGCAATGGAATCCACCGGTCCCTCGCGGTATTTTTTCATATAATAGTCGATCAGCTTGATCGCGATTTCCGTATCTGTCTCTGAATAGAATGTGTAGTCGTGTCTTTGCAGCTTTTCTTTCAGTTCCTGATAATTCTCAATAATGCCGTTATGGACACCCACCACATTGCGGTCCTCACTGACATGCGGATGGGCGTTTGTCTCAGATGGTTCGCCATGGGTTGCCCAGCGGGTGTGGCCGATGCCGCAATTGCCTGCCAGAGCCATGCCTTCGTCTGTTTTCTCCGCAAGAACGCGCAGTCTGCCCTTCGCTTTGACAATCTCAATGTCCTTTGCGCCGTCTCTGATGGCAAGACCGGATGAATCATAGCCTCTGTATTCAAGCTTTTCCAGGCCTTCAAGCAGAATCGGCGCTGCCTGCATGGTGCCGTTATAACCTACAATACCGCACATATTATTCCCTCCCAATAGGATTAATACCTTACATTTGAAATATATGCCGCTTTAAAGCACAAAAGTATTTTACAGTATTTCAGCTCTGATAATCAATTCTGTTGCTGTATGAAGCGCTCCAATTCTCCAGAAATATAAATCTCACAGGCCCGCGCAAGATCCTTCTGATCCTCAGAAATTGCCTGCGTACGGTGGTAAATCTGGATGTTCTCATATTCCGGATTGTTGTATTCAATGAAGCCCTGCATTGCGTCTGGATACTCTCTTTCCGTCAGATCCACACCGGCATTTTTCAGATGTTCAGCGTATACCGGATATCTCTCACGCATGGAGTCATTTCCGGCGCTGATCAGAGTGAACGGTGAAATATGAGCACCCGCATCCGCGAGTCTGATCATCGTGTCATCCACAAACGGATGAACGCTGACCTGTCCGCACATCCGGAAACCTTTCTCTTTCAGAAAAGCCGCGGCCCCGACTTCCAGATACGCGCCGGCGGAAAATCCGAGGAAGCAGAAGCGCTTCGGATCCATATTGAATTCAGTGGCGTGCACTGCGAAATAAAGAACTGTGTCACGGATTTCCTCCTGCGGATAGGGAATCTGCTTCACATCGATTGTCGTGTAGTTGATATTGACGATGATGCTGTCAAATGTATCTTTCACACGGTCACAGAACGAATCCAGCGCATCCGCATCGCCATCCATGAACTGACCGCCATGGGCCACAAACACAACCGGCAGAGGGCCTGAAACGCGTTGTGAGGGGATGTACAGATTCACATGTACTCCATCCGCATTCTCACGCGGCACAAGCATGCGCCTGCCAAGCAGATCCGCATCTTTCTTGACAAAGGCCTGTCTGGCTTTTTTCACCTGTTCGCCGAGTTTCTGATCAAAGGCAGTGGGATGGAATCTGAACCACAGGAAACAGATCAGAACGAGAACAAGGAATATTCCGAATATATTAATCAACACGTTGCCCATAAGTGGAAATCTCCTTTTTATATGAGAAATGCTAACACAGCTTTTTTTTTCACGCAAAAATACAGCACACAAAACTGTATCTGTACAGTGATGTGTGCTGTATTCAATGCTTATTCAGCTTCTGCTTCTTCAACCTCTTCAACAATGGCGCTTTCACCAGGTGCGGTTTCACCTCTGAAATCTCCGCTGTTTGTGAGTTCTTCCGGAAGCTTGGAAGCGGTCGCTTCCTCGAGCTCCCTTGCTCTCTTTTCACGTGCCTCTCTGAGTTCGGCAGCACGTGCCTCGATCTGTCTGGAAGTCTCACGGTCGAACTTTCTGCCGGTTCCGGCAGGGATCAACTTACCGATGATGACATTTTCCTTGACGCCTTCGAGACGGTCTGTCTTTCCTCTGACGGCAGCGTCAGTCAGAACACGGGTTGTCTCCTGGAAGGATGCGGCGGACAGGAACGAATCTGTTTCAACCGCGGACTTGGAGATACCGAGCAGGATCGGTCCGAACTTCGCCGGGATCTTTCCTTCGTCGAGAATCGCATCGTTGATCTCGTTCATGCGGGTCAGAGACAATGTCTGTCCTGCGGAAAGTCCTGTGTCGTTTCCTTCGATGACGATGACCTTCTTGAGCATCTGCTTGATCATGACTTCCAGATGCTTGTCGGAGATATCGATGGACTGGGTGGAGTATACCTTCTTGACTTCTTTCAGAATGTATTCCTGAACCTGTCTGACACCTGCGACTTCAAGCAGTTCCTTCGGTGCGATCTGACCTTCTGTCAGCTTCTCACCCGCACGCACCTGTGTGCCGACTTTCATCCACGGACGTACTACCTGAGTCAGGTCGCACTTGTGTTCGATGGATTCCTTTTCGTTTGTCACTGTCACGATTGTGCCGGTCTTGTTGTCATTGTCACGGATATCGGTGATTTCACCGTTGATCTTGGAAATGACCGCAACACCCTTCGGTGTACGTGCTTCGAACAGTTCTTCGACACGGGGAAGACCCTGTGTGATATCACCGGACTGTGTCGCAACACCGCCGGTATGGAAGTTTCTCATGGTCAGCTGAGTACCCGGTTCACCGATCGCCTGGGCAGCCATGATACCGATTGCCTCACCTGTTTCGACGAGGTTGCCGGTAGCCATGTTCTTGCCATAGCACTTGCGGCAGATGCCCTTTGTGCTTTCGCAGGTGAACACGTTGCGGATATAAGCTTCTGTGACACCGGCATCGATGGCCTTCTTGGCCAGATCGTCGGTGACATATTCATCAGCATCAATGATGATCTCTCCGGTATTCGGATCAGTGATCGGACGGGCTGTGTAACGGCCGACGATACGGTCGTACAGCGGCTCGATCATTGAGTTGTTCTTACGGTCCTTGATATCCTCAACCTTGAATGCCTTGTCGGTTCCGCAGTCATCCTCATTGATGATGACTTCCTGCGCAACGTCGACCAGACGTCTTGTCAGATATCCTGATTCAGCTGTCTTAAGAGCTGTGTCAGTCAGTCCCTTACGGACGCCGTGTGTGGAAATAAAGAACTCGGATACACTCATGCCCTCACGGAAGCAGGAATAGATCGGGACTTCGATAATGGAAGGCTGATATTCCTTTCTGGACTTGGACTGAGTGGGTCTTGCCATCAGACCGCGCATACCGGCAAGCTGGGTAAAGTGGTTTCTGTTACCGCGGGCACCGGACTGCGCCATCATGTTGATCGGGTTCATACGGGCCATGGATCCCATCAGTGTATCACCGACGTTATCCTTGACGCCTGCCCACAGCTTGGAGAAGGCAGCTTCCCATTCACGCGGTGTCAGCAGACCTCTGTCACGGAGCGCATTGAGCTGGTCAGCTTTCTTGCGTCCCTCACCGACGATCTCTTCCTTGTGCGGCGCGACACTGATATCGCTCAGGGCGACGGTCATACCGGCCAGTGTGGAATAGAGATAGCCCATGTCCTTAAGAGAGTCGAGAATATCGCTGGTGCCGTTTGTCTTGTACTTTTCAAAGACAGCGGCGATCAGGTTTCCAAGGTCTTTCTTTGTGAATTCATGAGTCAGAGGACGGTTTTTGATTTCCTCTTTGATATTTGTGCCCATCGGTACAAATTCTGAATCCGGTGTGGCTCTCAGAGTTGATGAATTGCACTCATTGAGGTACGGGAAGTCCGCAGGGAACACACCGTTGAAGATGATCTTACCGACGGATGTCAGCAGATATTTTTCATTCTGTTCTTTGGTGAAGCCTGTCTTGCCCAGTGTCTTCGCCGGCAGAGCAATTCTGCTGTGCAGGTGTACGACACCGGTCTGATAAGCCATCAGAACTTCATTGACATTCTTGAAGAGATGACCTTCGTTGTCACCGTATCTTCTCCATCTCGCCGCTTCAACCTTTTCACCGAGGCTTTCCAGCGCATCTGCCTTCTTATAGAATTCTTCAGCGCTTTCCTCCATGTTCAGATAGAAGTTACCGAGAACGAGGTCCTGACCGGGGGTAACGATCGGTTTACCATCCTTCGGACCGAGAATGTTATTGGAACCGAGCATGAGAATTTCTGTCTCGGCTCTTGCCATTTCGCTCAGAGGGAGGTGGACAGCCATCTGGTCGCCGTCGAAGTCCGCGTTGAAGGCAGGACATACGAGCGGATGGACACGGATTGCACGGCCTTCAACCAGTTTCGGGAAGAATGCCTGGATACCAAGTCTATGCAGTGTAGGCGCACGGTTAAGGAATACAGGGTGCTGGGCAATGACCTGCTCAACAACGTCCCATACTCTGGAATCCTGTCTTGCAATCAGCTTTTCAGCTGTCTTCGGGTTGGATGCGATCTGCTCATTGACCAGTTCGTTGATCACGAACGGCTTATAGAGCTGAATTGCCATTTCCTTCGGAAGTCCGCACTGCCACATCTTCAGAGTCGGTCCGATTGCGATAACGGAACGGCCTGAGAAGTCAACACGCTTACCGAGGAGGTTCTGTCTGAAACGGCCCTGCTTACCCTTCAGGGAATGGGACAGGGATTTCAGAGCACGTCCGCCGGCACCGGTGATCGGCTTGGAACGGCGTCCGTTGTCAATCAGGGCATCGACCGCTTCCTGAAGCATTCTCTTCTCGTTCTGCACGATGATCGCGGGTGTTCCGAGTTCGAGGAGCTTCTTCAGACGGTTGTTTCTGGTGATGACTCTTCTGTAGAGATCGTTGAGGTCGCTGGTGGCGAAACGTCCGCCGTCCAGCTGCAGCATCGGTCTCAGATCCGGCGGAATGACCGGCAGAACTGTCATGACCATCCATTCCGGACGGTTGTCGGAGTTGCGGAATGCGTCCACTGTTTCCAGTCTCTTGATCAGCTTCTTGCGCTTGTCGCCGTTGGCCTTTTCAAGTTCCTGCATGATGGCGCTGTATTCCGCATCCACGTCAACCTGCTCGAGCAGTGTCTTGACTGCTTCCGCACCGGTCTGGGCAACGAAGCTGCCCGGGCCGTAGATGGCATTGTTTTCACGATATTCCTTTTCGGAAAGGATCTGCTTGTAAGCAAGCTTTGTGTCACCCGGATCTGTGACAATCCAGGAAACGAAGTAAACTACTTCTTCAAGGTTCTTCGGCGCCACATTCAGCAGCAGGGACATTCTGGAAGGAATGCCTCTGAGATACCAGATGTGCGCAACCGGAGCGGCCAGTTCAATGTGGCCCATACGTTCACGGCGGACGGAGGATTTTGTGATCTCAACGCCGCAGCGGTCACATACAACACCCTGATAACGGATCTTCTTGTACTTTCCGCATGCGCATTCCCAGTCCTTGGTCGGTCCGAAGATGCGTTCGCAGAACAGACCGTCTCTTTCGGGCTTCTGTGAACGGTAGTTGATTGTCTCAGGCTTTTTGACTTCGCCGTAAGACCATGAACGTATTTTTTCAGGTGAAGCAAGTCCGACTTTAATAGCTGTAAAGTTATTGATATTCATCGCTGACTGCCCTCCTTATTCGTAATCGGATCCCATATCATCGAAACCGACTGTGGCGGCTTCAGGGATCTCTTCCTCAAGTTCATCCTTGATGGTGAGGTTGCTACCCTGCAGTTCCGCAACATACGGCTGGTTGGAGAGATCGCTTGTTGTCTCTTCCTTCAGCTCTTCCTGTTCCATCTGTTTCAGATCCATCTCGTTGCCGTCATCATCCATCATACGGACGTCGATGGCCAGAGCCTGGAGTTCATGAACAAGGACACGGAAGGATTCAGGGATACCCGGCTGAGGCAGCTCCTTGCCCTTGACGATTGCCTCATAGGTTTTTGTACGGCCCATGATATCGTCAGACTTGACGGTGAGGATTTCCTGCAGTGTGTTGGAAGCGCCATAAGCTTCAAGAGCCCAGACTTCCATTTCACCGAATCTCTGTCCGCCGTTCTGAGCTTTACCGCCGAGCGGCTGCTGTGTAACGAGTGAGTAAGGTCCGGTTGCACGTGCGTGCAGCTTGTCGTCGACCATGTGCGCCAGCTTGATCATGTACATGACACCGACCGCAATCGGCTCATCATAGACCTCACCGGTCATACCGTCAGTCAGCAGATACTTATGCTGAGTGCCGGCCTCTTTCATAATGTCATCGAGGTCAGTGTTGGAAACACCATCGAAGACAGGTGTTGCGAACTTGACGCCAAGCTTCTTGGCAGCCATACCCAGGTGGACTTCAAGAACCTGACCGATATTCATACGGGAAGGAACGCCGAACGGGTTCAGCATGATATCGATCGGTGTGCCGTCTGCCAGATAAGGCATGTCCTCGACCGGATTGATTCTGGAGATGACACCCTTGTTGCCATGACGGCCGGCCATCTTGTCGCCTTCGGAGATCTTTCTCTTCTGGACAACATAGACTTTGACGACCTCATTGACTCCGGGCGGCAGTTCATGATCGTCCTTGCGCTTGAATACTCTGACGCTGTGGACAATACCGGCACCGCCGTGCGGAACTTTCAGGGAGTTGTCTCTGACTTCTCTGGATTTTTCACCGAAGATGGCAAGCAGCAGCTTTTCTTCCGGTGAGATTTCACTCTGTCCCTTCGGAGTCACCTTACCGACGAGGATATCGCCTTCCTTGACTTCCGCACCGACCATGACAATGCCTCTGCCGTCAAGATTGCGGCATGCGCTGTCTGCGACGTTGGGGATATCACGGGTGATTTCTTCCGGACCGAGCTTTGTTTCACGGCATTCGATGTCATATTCCTCAATATGCACGGAGGTGTAGAAGTCCTCGCTCTGCATTCTTTCGGACATGATGATCGCATCCTCATAGTTGTATCCGTGCCATGTCATGAAGGCGATTGTGACATTCTGTCCGAGTGCCAGTTCGCCGTTTTCCATCGCCGGACCATCCGCGAGAATATCGCCGCGCTCAACTCTTTCGCCATCCCATACGATCGGGCGCTGGTTGAGACATGTGGATGCGTTGGATCTTCTGAACTTTGTCAGTTCATAAGTGTGTTCTCTGCCATCGTCCTCAGTGACCACAACCTTGGATGCGTCAACATAGCTGACCACACCCGGAGCTGTTGCGACACATGCCGCGCCAGAGTCACGGGCAATGACATGTTCCATACCTGTGCCGACGAACGGGCTGTGCGGATTGAGCAGCGGAACTGCCTGTCTCTGCATGTTGGCGCCCATCAGCGCACGGGTACAGTCATCGTTTTCAAGGAAAGGTACGCAGGCTGTGGCGACAGATACGATCTGGCGCGGGGACACGTCGGCATAGTCGACCGTGTCAGCTTCAGCCATAACAGTTTCACCGGCGATTCTGGCGACAATTCTGTCACCGACGAGTCTGCCGTCCTTGATTTCGTTTGCCTGGGCGATAACGTGATCGTTTTCCTCATCCGCAGGCATGTAGTGAACCTCATCTGTTACCACGCCGTTTACAACCTTGCGGTACGGAGTCTCGATGAATCCATATTCGTTGACCTTGGCATATGTGGTCAGATAGGAAATCAGACCGATGTTCGGACCTTCCGGTGTTTCAATCGGACAGATTCTTCCATAGTGTGAGTTGTGAATGTCACGGACTTCAAAGCCCGCACGTTCACGGGTCAGACCGCCCGGACCGAGTGCGGAGACACGTCTCTTGTTGGAGAGCTCGGCCAGCGGATTCTGCTGATCCATAAACTGTGACAGCTGTGAGGAGGAGAAGAATTCCTTGATCGCAGCAGTCAGAGGACGGATGTTTGTCAGCTGTTTCGGTGTCAGGGTTGCGATGTCTGTGATGGACATTCTTTCCTTGACGACTCTTTCCATACGGGAAAGACCGATTCTGAACTGGTTCTGAATCAGTTCGCCGACTGTACGGATACGTCTGTTGCCCAGCATATCGATGTCATCCTGGGAACCGACACCGTCAAGCATTGTCAGCTCATAGTTGTACAGCGCATACATGTCGCTCATGGTGATGGTGTGCTTGTCATTGAGCGGATCGATACCGATCAGCTTGACTCTTGTGCCGGCAAGGTCAATATAGACCTCCTGGACACATGCACCGATCAGCCATAAGGTGACATTCTTTGACTTAGTCGCTTCGGCGGTGATCTCATCCTTTGCGGATGCGCTCATTTTGGCAAGAGCCAGATCCGGAATATAACGTTCGCAGAGCAGCTCCTCATCCTCACCGAGCAGATCTTCACCCTTTACGGTGACACGGCCGATTGTATACATGCGTGAGCCGTAATTCAGCACAGCAGTGACATTGTCATTGCTGACCTTGACAGGCTGCGCGATGATGCCTGTGTAAACACTGACAGTTTCAACTTCTTCCCTGATCTTCTTCACATCTTCCGGCGTCAGGACTGTACCTCTTTCCAGATACAGACTGCCGCTTTCCAGATCTTCAGCCAGAACACGGCCGATCAGAGCGTTGTTCCATTCAGCCGGAACCTGGGCGACGGTCGGATGGGAGAATGCATGCACATACGGCAGCGCACGTGTTGCGATTCCCTTGTTGATCTCAGGTCTGAGTGCGTTGCGGATGTCCTTGTCAATTCTGACACCCTTCTTGATCAGAACTTTGCCGTCTGCGCCGATCAGATCATCAGCCAGCTCATGGCCTTCCATACGGTCAAGAATATTGAGCTTCTTGCGGACTTTATAACGGCCCGCCTTGGTCAGATCATAGCGTCTGTAATCGAAGAACTTTGCGTCCATGAGAGAAATGGCACCGTCGATGGTGGCGATTTCATCCGCACGCTGGTTTTCATATACGCCCAGCAGCGCCTCATTGGTTGTCTTTGTCTTGTCAGCCGCCAGAGTATTTCTGACTTCCTCATAGTTGCCGAACACTGAAGTGTACAGCAGCATATAATCGTTCTGGAACTCGCGTTCCTCTTCCGGAATGACAACGTCGTCATAAACGTTGAAATTGAGGGCTTTGAGGAATTTCTTCATCGCGGTTGTGTCAAAAGCATCCTCACCCTTGTCCGGATTCAGCGACATGCCGATTGCCTTGAAGAGAATTGTGGACAGAATCTTTCTTCTTCTGTCGATTGAAACGTTCATAATTCTGCCAAGGGCAGCCTTCTTGTCATCGCTCATGAACTCCAGCCATGTTCCGCGGCTGGGAATCAGTTCACATGTGTATGTATCACGGCCGGTGCGCTCTTCGGAAACAATATCAAAGTAAGCACCGGGTGAACGTACAATCTGTGAGACGATAACACGCTCGGCACCGTTAATGATGAATGTTCCGGTCGGAGTCATCAGCGGGAAATCGCCCAGGAAGACTTCTTCCCACTTGGTCATAACCTCACCGGTCTCCGGATCCATGATTTCAAGCTCCATCTTTGCCTTCAGCGGTGCACAGTAGTTGACTTCTCTGTATTTGCACTCACTGATGGAATACTTGGGCTCGCCGAATGCATAATCAAGGAATTTCAGACGGATATTGCCCGCATAGTTTGAAATCGGGTAAATATCATCAAATACTTCCTTGATACCATCCTTGGCGAACCACTCAAAGGCAGCTGTCTGAATTTCCACCAGATCAGGCAGATCAAGACCGCTGGAAACCTTTGAATAATCACGGCGGATTGCTTTGTTGCCGTAATGCACAACGTGGTATGTCTGTTTATTTTCCATGTACGCCATCCTTTCGTCTGCATCAATATCAAACGCCAAAAAGGGCATAATAACCCTATCCCTATTCGACTTTATTGCAATTTAATATACTAACATCACTGTGTCAACCTGTCAATTTTGTGCATTTCAATACCCAGTAGCCTTTGTCACGCATGATCACATCGCAGTTCCCGAAGACATCCGCCAGTTTTTTCAAAGCGCTTTCAGCGCCCTGCTTTCTGCGGATCACGGCATAGAAAGCTCCGCCTGTTTCAAGATGCTCAAGCGCATCCTCGAACATTTTGTAGATCACTTTCTTTCCGGCCCGGATCGGGGGATTTGTGATGATCTGACGGAACAGTCCGTTCACTTCGGCAAATCCGTCGGAAACATATGCTTTGCAGGTTACCTGGTTCTGCGCGCAGTTAAGCTCACACAGTTCAACCGCACGCGGGTTGATATCAACAGCGACCATCTTCACCCTTGGCACAAGGCTGCCGAGCACAACGCTCACAACCCCGTATCCGCAGCCAAGATCCAGTGTTCTGCCCGGCAGAATCTGATCCGCACAGGCCTTCAGAAGAATCTCGGTTCCCAGGTCAACCCCGGTTTTTGCGAAGACACCGTTGTCAGTTACGAAAGTATAATAATGGCCCGAAAACCGGAAAGAATGTTCCTTCCGGTTTTCTTCAAGATTTCGGTTATCGGTAAAATAGTGTGCCAATAATTCCGTTTCCTTTCATGGGGCCTTAAGACTGCGAACAGTCTTTTGAATCATTAATGAGTCAGACAGCGATTATTTGTACTCAACAGTAGCGCCAGCGCCTGTGAGTGTTTCCTTAATCTTGTCAGCTTCGTCAACAGAGATGTCCTTCTTGATCTCTGCAGGCAGAGCATCAACGAGCTTCTTGGCATCAACAAGTCCGAGACCTGTGATTTCCTTGACAGCCTTGATAACAGCAACCTTGGCGCCGCCTACACCTGTCAGCATAACTGTGACTGTGGACGGACCTTCCTGAGCTGCTTCAGCCGGAGCAGCAGCAACTGCAACAGGTGCAGCAGCGCTTACGCCGTACTTGTCTTCGATTGCCTTTACGAGAGCGTTGAGTTCGAGAATTGTAGCTTCATCAAGATAAGCAAGAATTTCTTCCTGAGTTAACTTTGCCATGGATTTTTTCCTCCTGTTATTAATTTTTCCTTCGGCAGCTGCTTTCGCAGCAATTCATGTTTGTTGCTTTTTAAGCAAATGATGTTTCTGCTGTGATTAAGCAGCAGCTTCTTCGGCAGGGGCAGCCTCTGCCGGTGCAGCGCCTTCAGCTCTCGCTTCGGCCAGTGCGTTGACAGCTCTCGCGAAGCCGGCAACCGGTGCGTTCAGTACGCTTAACAGCATGCTGAGCATACCATCTCTGTTAGGCAGAGCGGAGAGTTCCTTGATGGTTGCTTCATCAACAACCTTACCCTCGACGATACCGCCCTTGAGGACCAGTGCTTTGTGCTTCTTGGCGAATGTTGCCATGATACGAGCAGCTGTGGTTTCATCAGAACCGAATGCCAATGCGTTTGGACCAGTCAGTGCGTTCTTCAGATCGGAGAAGCCTGCCGCATCTGCTGCGATGGAAGCGAGAGTGTTCTTGTAAACCTTCATCTCAACGCCTTCAGCGCGTAAGGAGCGGCGGAGTTCTGTGATCTCCGCAACGGAAAGGCCGCGATACTCAGCGACTACGGTGCTTGATGAATCCTGGTACTTGTTCTGAATTTCAGAAACAACACCCTGCTTGTAAGCTAATACATTCTGATTCATTACTTCACCTTCCTTCATACTGTTATCGCATACGCATATAATAGAAAGCCCACGCGGAATGCGAGGGCTCGTAAAAAAGTCATGTTTGATATAACTTTCTCCTACCTCGGTAACCTGATTAAGCTTCCGCCGTTACTGTCTATGGTATTTGATAACAACACATGAAATATTAATTGTCTTTTGCACGAATGTCAATGGGTTTTTTAACCGATGATCTCAATATCATGCGGACAATTCTATCTTCAGAAAATATGTGAGAAGCTCTCCATTGACTGTATGACAGTTTTTTAATCCTTATTTGTTATCAGCTATGTTTATACAGAAAGGATTGAACTGGTCTTTGAGATACCACCCAATCAGAAACCAGCAAAGAAGACCTTACTTCGCATTCAGAATCTGCTCTTTCAGTTCTTCGTATGTGATTGTTCCGTCAAAACCAGCCGCCCTTTCCGGATTGTTAATACTGTTGTCTGTACTCGGCTTTGCAAATATGCCATCCTCGACTTCTCTGAATGTGCCCATCCAGCCTGCCGTGACCCTGTATATACCTTCCCTGTTTTCCTTTTCTTTCAGACAGTACACAGCCCGCCTGCCGATTTCCGGATAATAATAACCATCAGGAACCTCAGCAATATATTTAGTTTCGATCTCTTCATCGCTAAGGTAGCTCATAAAGTTTTCGCGATAAACTTTTCTGGTTAATTCGTCGCTGAACACATTGAGGATATCTTTAGCAAGAGCATACCCTCCTGTTTCCATCAGCTGTACATCTGATCCCGGTTCAATATCTCCATGCAGCGTTTCGATCACATGGATTGTTTCAAGTGTATGAATGAAACCGGATTTTGAAACGATCATTTCAAAGTCCGTAATTTCTCCATATACGATTGCATTGCTTAAGTTCCGGTAGTCCTGAGGCTTTTCAAAATGTTCCAATGGATCAGACATTCCTCTGCCCGCAATGATGTCTTCCAGCGGCGGAGTATGCTTAGCTTTGATCTGCCCCCCGCAGGCAGATAAAACAATTGCAAAAATGACGTAACCTAATAAAGCCTTTCCGCATTTCATATAGGTCTCTCCTGTCAATATAAATGATTAAGCACATCGATATCACATTGCTGCGGTGTTGAAACAATTCTGTAGTCATGATATATCTGCATAATACTGTCCTGTTTTGAAATCCTGTGACTCAGCCCAAGGACATGACCGAACTCATGACAAATTGTTGCCAATGGGTTATCGTTATTATTTTTCAGCCCGATCTTGCATTTCTTCCAGCTGCCATCCAGCGGAGACATCGGAAGTCCATCGCTGTCGTAGTAATATGTGATCCCAAAGGCATCAATATCCGGGTCATCAGAAACAGTAATATCGATCGGCAGAATACCGGAAGTATTTCTTGTCAAAGAAACAGCATGATTCGAAGCTGTATTCCAGTATAAGGCTGCTGAATTGATCTGGCTTATATAGCTGCAGTTCACATCTATGAAGTAATTCAATGATATTCCATTAAAATGAGTATTATCTAAATAAGAACTATACCCGTGACTGCATCCTTGTACATCAGAGTCAGTTACCAGCATTCCCGAATTATCAAAATAGTTCCAGTAAGAGTAGCCATTATTGTAGCTGGGACGATATACACGGAACCAGCCGGTTGCCATCTGTCCGTTACTCTTAAGATAATATTCTTTGTTTGTATGCGTTTCATACAGCCAGCCTCTGTACATCGCACCGCTGCTGTTGAAGTAATACCAATAATTGCCAATATACTGCCATCTTTTTTCTTCAGATGCTTCTGCCTTCAGACGTTCATCATGAATGTACAGAACCGGAATTATATCGAATGTCAATTCACTATTTGTCATTAGATTTTTATAGACAACTCAATCAAACAGGTGCAAATTGTCTTTTGCACGAACGTCAATGAGTTTTTAACCGATAATCTCAATATCATGCGGATAGCGGTTCAATACCTCATATCCGTCTTCTGTTATGAGAACCAGATCCTCGATTCTGCAGCCCAGTATTTCCGGGAAATAAATGCCCGGCTCGATGGAATGGATGTTTCCGGCTTCGCTCAGTCTTGTGTTGGCCTGGCTGACATCGCCGTATTCATGATCCTCCACACCGATAAAATGGCCCAGACGGTGGGTAAAGTATTCCCCATAGCCGCCTGCGGTGATGATGTCTCTTGCCTTTTTGTCCACTTCGCACATCGGGATGCCCGGTCTGAGCATCTTTTCCGCTTCCTCATTGGCGCTTCTGACCAGATTGTAGATCCTTTCCGCTTCCGGGGTAGGGCCTTTCTTATAGAAGAAGGTTCTGGTCATATCAGAACAATAGCCGTGATATCTGCAGCCCACATCAAACAGAACGGCATCGCCTTCCTGAATGACTGTGTCATCGGGCATATGATGAGGATCCGCCGCGTTTTTTCCGAACGCGACGATCGGTTCAAAAGAGAAGCCTTCAGCGCCGAGCGAGCGGTAGATCTCCATGGTCTGCGCCGCCACTTCTCTCTCCGTGACGCCATCATGGATCAGCCGTTTGAACAGTGCCATCGCACGGTCATTGATGTCGGAAGACTTCCGCATCAGGGCGATTTCCTCCTCATCCTTGACGGCTCTGGTGAAGTCAACCGCTTCCGATCCGAGTTCAAAGCCTGAGGCAATCTTTTTTTTCATCATCGGAATCAGGAAACGGGCGGGAAGTATCTTATCCACGCCGAGGATTTCATCATTTTTCACATAACGGGCGAGCAATGCGGTGATATCGTCCGTATCGCTGTAATATACAGTTTCAATCTGATCATCCTCTTCTGCATGGAACAGTGAATTGATGATCAGCACCGGTTTTTCTTCCTTTCTCAGAAGCAGACCGAGGAATCTTTCGCCCGGATAAATCCACTGTCCGACCAGATAAAACACGGCGCAGGGATCGGTGATCAGAAGCTGGTTCTGATGCGCCGCTCTCATGATTCTTTCCATACGTTCTCTTTTCAGCATGTTTTTACCCCTTCTTTCTGAAGACCAGGAATTTACTCAGGATGTAATTCAGGATGATCACAATCACATTGGAAGCGATCTTGATCACCATATCCGGCATAGCGAGTTTTGTCACAAAGATGAACATGATCAGCCAGTCCAAAGCGCCGGTGGAAAGTCTTGCGGCGAAAAATGAGATGATCTCACGAATCACATCATTTGGCTTTTCCGCCCTGCTTTCAAACACCCATGTCCTGTTTGTGACATAGGCAAACAGCACCGACAGCACCCAGGCAATAACGGTGGACACATTGACCGAGCAGTGAAACATCCTTGTCAGCAGCCAGTAGGCGATGATATTGACGGCGGTGGTCAGCACGCCGAAAACAATATAGAGAATTACGCTTTTGTAACGTGTCAGCAGTTCCTTCATCAATGGGTCTCCATCCATTTCAGAATCATCTGCGCCGCCCGTTTCTTCTTCATATCCTCATGTTCAATCAGCAGCACATTGAGCTCATTGGCCTTTTCCACATATTCCGGCCGTTCCATGTCAATATCCGCACACAGAACCGGAATGGATGTGATGCCGCCGAATTTATCCGCGTTTGCCTTGACCTCATAAATGGCCTGCTGATCATACTTGCCAGCTTTGCATGAAATGGAGATCAGTCTGCCCTTGAGACTGGCAACGACATCGAGCTCACTGTTGGGATCGCCGCTGACAAAATCACCGCCGTTCCAGTCGATATTCACGCGCAGATCCACATCATCAAAAGCTTTGGAATCGACCATCTGGTAATAGGTTTCATATTCAAAAGGCACCCCGATATCCGTAACCAGAAGCTGATATGCCTTGTCGTGGAATACCAGCTCACACTTTCCGTCTTTGATTCCGCAGAAGTCAAAGACATGCGGAAGCTTTTCCAGGATGTTTTCATATTCATGATAGAATTTCGCGTCTGTGCGCCAGACGATATTCTCTTTCTGCGTGCTGCCTGCCGAAGCAATTGCTTTTGCGAAAGCAGTCCATCTCTTCGCCGATCTGCGGTGCTCTGCCAGGCATTCCTCTGCCGCCTTGCGTCCGTAATCGTCAAAGTATGATTCGGGCAGATTGCGCACCTTGCCGCCATAGAGCGATACGATCTGTCTGACACTCAGTCTTGGCATTTTCAGCTTCTGAATCGAGGTTGTGCCGTTATGCAGAATATAGAACTGATCGGTTGACATGCCTGAATAGCAGATATGATATCCGTTCTTTTCCGCCGCCGCGGAAACAATCGAGATGGACAGATCATTGCCGCCATGCACATCGATGAAAATCTCATCTCCGTCGATCTGATCCAGAACGGATTCAAGAGAAGCCGTCGAGTA
This sequence comes from uncultured Erysipelotrichaceae bacterium, assembly GCA_902761625.1. Lineage (GTDB taxonomy): Bacteria > Bacillota_I > Bacilli_A > Erysipelotrichales > Erysipelotrichaceae > Bulleidia. The sequence continues at coordinate 7,436 of CACWLH010000037.1, read as the reverse complement.
TTCGATATATTCGATTTCCGCCTCGATCAGTTCCTCGATCATTGCGTTGTGGATCAGATGTTCCTGATCCGCTGTATAAAGAAAAACAACCAGATCGCATTCCAGCTGCATCGCCGATATCAGATTCAGAATCTGCTCGGCGTCATATAGTTCCACCAATGTTCTCATGATTAGATTGTACTCCCGCAAGGCCTTCAAAAAAAGAAACAGCACGGATTTTCGGCTGTTTCCTGATCGATCAGAATGATGACTGGTTCAGATTCTTATCCTTTGGCCAGTTGACTCTGTATTCCGTACGGAGGATTCTTGTTTCCTGAGGCTTCAATTCAAGCTTCCATTCCAGTCTGCCTGTCTTGGCATCGCGCACCGCATGGTCATCGCTGATCACTTCGACAGTGATCGCCGCTTCACGGGCAACCGGGATCTGATCGGTAACGGTGATTGAAACCGGGGTGTCCTTTGCGTTTGAAACTTTGATTTCGCATTCATAGACGGTTGACTGCGAGTTGCGGAGGAATGCCTCGGAAGATTTTTTCTTGTTTTCTTTCCTGGTCAGGGAGATTGCCTCCTGCATTCCCAGAGCGATCGCATATTTGTCTTTTGTGAAATCAGGAGACAGATTTGCGGTACCGGTATAGACGCCGTCCAGATAAACCGCCGCATTTCCGCGGATGGAAGCCGGCAGATCAGATGTTGAAATTTCAGCGAGCAGATATGCCCGGATATCCTTTTTCGGCACAGCTTTGGTCACGTAGTCCGCTTTCATGGTAAATGACTGCAGATCAATGTTGAGACCGTCACCGCCGGCGGCGATATCATAAAGAGCGGTCGGCGTATATTCGGTCATGGTGTCACCGGAAGAAACCTGCGCATCTTCCATTTGAACCCGTCCGAGGGCTGCTGTGTCACCCCAAGCGTCTTCCATCTCAGCGGATTCACGCATCGGCTCGGCGGAATTGAGTGACATTTTTCTTGAAGCCATCATGGGCCTGGGCATCATGTCGGCTGTGCTGTTATGGTATTGCGTTCTGAAATCAAGATATACGGGATTCAGAAACGGAAGACTTGCGGACCGTACCGGCACGCCGGTGCGCAGCGCAAGCTTTACATCTTTCCAGTCCTCATCGGTGTTCTGTCTGATTTCCGCCTTCATCTTCACATCCAGAGTGCCTGCGGCTGTGTCCGCATGGACCTCATACAGGGTATTCCAGTAGGCGGCTGTTTCCTGATAGATCAGTTCAAACGGATAATCCTTTTCTTCCTGTGCATTCAGAATCACACTGATCAAAGGACGATTATCCCGGCCTGAAGCCTTGTTCAGCTCTTTGTTCAGTCTTTTCAGCTCTTTTTCCAGCTCACGGATTTCGGCACGGATTTCCTTGACGCGCTGCGGATAGGCTGCGATGTATGTTTCAACATCGGAAAGCGACGCATTCGCCGATCTGGCAAATTCAGCACCAGCTTTCCACATTTCCGCCTGCTCTCTGAGCACGGCAATCATTTCCTTTGTCTCATTGATGGAATCGGCTATGGCACCCGCCTCTTGTTCATCCTCATCTTTTTTGATGATATGAACCGCAGATGCCTTTACGGTGGGATCCATTTTCAGCTGCATCGTATCGATGAACGCAGTGGAACTCATCCCGGCGATGACCGCCCGGTTTTCCCCGGGGACAAGATGAACCTTACCGTATCTTGTGACCATACAGCCGCTGCGGTATACATAGGCTTTCTTTAATACTGTTTCAATGTTCATGTAACTTCCCGCCTTTCTCGTTTCCATTATAACAAAAAAAAGATCCGCATCTCCGGATGGGGATCAGCAGATCTTTTCTTATTCAATTCGGTTTGTCGAGATTACTCAACGATCTTGATAACGTTACCGGAACCGACTGTACGGCCGCCTTCACGAATGGAGAAACGTGTTCCCTGTTCAACAGCGATCGGCTTCAGCAGTTCAACGTGCATTTCAACGTTGTCACCAGGCATGCACATTTCTGTTCCTTCCGGAAGAGTGATGATGCCTGTAACGTCAGTTGTACGGAAGTAGAACTGAGGACGGTAGTTGGAAACGAACGGTGTGTGACGTCCGCCTTCTTCCTTCTTCAGAACGTAAACCTGTGCAACGAACTTTGTGTGCGGAGTAACGGAACCCGGCTTAGCGAGAACCTGTCCACGCTCGATTTCGTCACGGTTGACACCACGGAGCAGAGCACCGATGTTGTCGCCTGCCTGAGCGAATTCAAGCATCTTACGGAACATTTCGATACCTGTAACGACTGTGGAACGTGTCGGTCTGAGACCAACGATTTCAACCTGGTCGTTGAGGTTCAGTCTGCCACGCTCAACACGGCCTGTAGCAACAGTACCACGACCTGTGATTGTGAAGACGTCTTCAACAGCCATCAGGAACGGCTTGTCGAATTCATGCGGAGGAGTCGGGATCCACGTGTCAACAGCGTCGAGGAGTTCCTTGATGGAAGGAGTCCACTTCGGATCTCCGTTCAGAGCGCCGAATGCGGAACCGCGGATGATCGGTGTGTTATCGCCGTCGAATTCATAGGAGTCGAGCAGTTCGCGGACTTCCATTTCAACGAGGTCGATCAGCTCATCGTCGTCAACCTGGTCGCACTTGTTCAGATATACAACCATCCTGGGGACGCCGACCTGACGAGCGAGCAGGATGTGCTCACGTGTCTGGGGCATCGGTCCGTCGGATGCAGCAACGACGAGGATCGCGCCGTCCATCTGAGCTGCACCAGTGATCATGTTCTTGATGTAGTCAGCGTGGCCTGGGCAATCGACGTGTGCGTAATGTCTTGTCAGTGTCTGGTATTCAACGTGTGCAGTGTTGATTGTGATACCACGAGCCTTCTCTTCAGGAGCGCCGTCGATCTTGTCATAAGCTTCGAAAACAGCCTTACCTGCTTCAGGATGCTCAGCAAGATACTTTGTGATCGCTGCTGTCAGAGTTGTTTTGCCGTGGTCTACGTGACCGATTGTGCCAATATTGACATGTTCGAGTGATCGGTCAAATTTTTCCTTTGCCATTTTTAGTTTTCCTCCTGATTTATTCAGTCTGCATTAATTTTAGCGGACTTAATACCTTTATGCAATAATTACTTACTGCCGTTTTTCTCAATAATATCCTTCGCGATATTCTTCGGGACTTCCTGATAGTGATCCATTGTCATCATGTATGTTCCGCGGCCCTGTGTGAATGAACGCAGGTCTGTAACATAACCGAACATGGATGCCAGCGGGATGAATGCCTTGACCTTGATCGCGTTGCCTGTTTCTTCCTGATCACGGATCTGTCCGCGGCGCTTTGTAACGTCACCCATGATGGCACCGAGGTATTCAGACGGAGCAGTGATGTCAACAGCCATAATCGGTTCGAGAATAGCGGGATCGCAGATCTTCGCAGCTTCTTTGAGAGCGAGGGATGCGGCGATCTTGTAAGCCTGTTCACTGGAGTCCACATCATGGTAGCTTCCGTCGAACAGAATAGCCTTGATGTCAACAACCGGATAGCCGGCAACCAGACCGTTGTTCAGAGCCTCTTCGAGACCGACCTGTGTAGGTCTGATGAATTCCTTCGGAACGGAGCCGCCGATTGTCTGATCTTCGAATTCGAAGCCCTTGCCCGGGTTAGGTACAAATCTGATCCATACGTCACCATACTGACCGTGACCGCCGGACTGACGGATGAAGCGTCCTTCTGCCTCGCCTTCCTTGCGGATTGTCTCACGGTATGCAACCTGAGGCGCACCGGCTGTGGCTTCGACTTTGAACTCTCTCTTCATACGGTCCATGATGATATCCAGCTGAAGCTCACCGACACCGGCAATGATTGTCTGGCCTGTTTCTTCATCTGTATATGTACGGAAGGTCGGGTCTTCCTCAGCCAGTTTTGCCAGGGCGTTGTCCATCTTCTGGGCATCAGCCTTTGTCTTGGGTTCAACGGACATCTGGATAACCGGTTCCGGGAATACCATGGATTCGAGGATGATCGGGTGATTCTCATCACAGAGTGTATCACCGGTTGTTGTGTTCTTGAGACCTACCGCACCGGCGATATCGCCTGCGTAGACCTCATCGATATCAGCACGGTGGTTCGCATGCATACGGACCAGACGGCCGAATCTTTCTCTCTTGTTCTTGGAAGCGTTGAGAACATAGCTTCCTGCTGTTGCGATACCTGAGTAGACACGGAAGTATGTCAGTCTGCCGACGAACGGGTCTGTCGCAACCTTGAAGGCAAGCGCTGCGAAGGGCTCTTCATCGGAAGGATGACGCTCATCTTCTGTACCGTCATCAAGGTGACCCTTGATGGAAGGCACATCAGTCGGTGCCGGAAGGTATTCGACAACTGCGTCCAGCATCAGCTGAACACCCTTGTTCTTATATGCGGAACCGCACATAACCGGGAAGAATTCGGAGGTCAGAACGCCTGCTCTGATCGCTCTCTTGATTTCTTCAACAGTCGGTTCTTCGCCTTCCAGAACCTTCATCATGACTTCCTCATCATAGTCAGCGATCATTTCCAGCATTGTCTGACGCATATCTGTCGCTTTGTCGAGATACTGTGCATCAATGTCGGTGATCTTGATATCTGTACCGAGGTCATTCTGGTACATATACTGCTTCATGGTGACGAGGTCGATGATTCCGCGGAAACTCTGTTCAGCGCCGATCGGCATCTGGATCGCAGCCGCCTTGGCACCGAGTCTGTTGCCGATGGAAGCCACTGACATATCGAAGTCCGCACCGGTCGCATCCATCTTGTTGGAGAATACGATACGGGGAACTCTGTATTCAGTTGCCTGTCTCCAGACTGTTTCTGTCTGCGGTTCGACACCCGCCTTGGAATCAAGTACAGTAACAGCTCCATCGAGGACTCTCAGGGAACGTTCAACTTCAGCAGTGAAGTCGACGTGACCCGGGGTGTCGATAATGTTGATCTGGCAATCTTTCCAATGACAGGTTGTGGCAGCGGAAGTGATCGTGATACCACGTTCCTGTTCCTGTGCCATCCAGTCCATCTGTGAAGCACCGTCGTGTGTTTCACCGATCTTGTATATCTTGCCTGTGTAATAAAGGATACGCTCTGTTGTCGTTGTCTTGCCGGCATCGATATGAGCCATGATTCCGATATTACGAACCTTGTCTAAAGGGAACTCTCTAGGCATAAATCGCTCCTTTCCTATATATAGATGAGTTGATGCGGATTGAAATTACCAACGATAGTGAGCAAACGCCTTGTTTGCTTCTGCCATCTTGTGGGTATCTTCCTTTCTCTTTACAGATGCGCCTGTTCCATTTGCAGCATCCATCAGCTCAGCTGCGAGTCTCTTCTCCATTGTTGTCTCATGACGGCTTCTGGAGAAGTTGACGATCCATCTGAGGGCGAGAGTCAGCTTTCTTTCAGCACTGACTTCAACCGGCACCTGGTAGTTGGCGCCGCCGACACGGCGGACCTTGAGTTCGAGGACAGGCATAACGTTGCCGAGAGCCTTCTCGAATACTTCCATGGCGGGCTGGCCTGTCTGCTTCTCGATGATTGCGAATGCATCATAGAGAATTGTCTGGGCTGTGCCCTTCTTGCCATCGATCATAATCTTGTTGATGAGCTTTGTAACCAGCTTTGAGTTGTACACGGGATCCGGTAAAACTTCACGCTTTGCTATATAACCTTTTCTGGGCATGACTTCTACTCCTTCCTATTACTTCTTGGGTCTCTTCGCACCGTAGAGGGAACGGCTCTGGCCACGGTTTGCAACACCTGCGCAGTCGAGTGTACCGCGGATGATGTGATAACGTACACCAGGGAGGTCCTTGACACGGCCGCCTCTGATCATAACGACAGAGTGTTCCTGAAGGTTGTGGCCGACGCCCGGGATATATGCTGTGACTTCCATACCGTTGGACAGACGTACACGGGCATACTTACGCAGAGCAGAGTTCGGCTTTTTCGGAGTCATGGTGCCGACACGGGTGCAGACGCCTCTCTTCTGGGGGCTGCTGATCTTTGTCGGACGGTTGCGAAGTGAGTTGAAGCCTCTGTTTAACGCAGGGGACTTGCTCTTGTAAACTTTATCGGTACGGCCTTTGCGTACCAACTGGTTTATTGTAGGCATTTGAGTTAATCTCCTTTCTCTTTTGTGCACACATTACCAAGTGTGCCGGACCTTGGACTTTTTTTAGGCTTTGCAAGCATTACAAAGCCTTCTTTGGTCAAGCTAATACATAATAAATGCACGGCGGGCCAATGTCAAACAGTTTTTCATACGATTTTTAAACACTTTTTTAATTGGATATTCAACCGAATATTCTGACATCGGATGAAGATTCGATCTTTTCTTTTCCCATTGATTGACTGGTTCGTTATAATAGATACACGAGGAGGTGCTTATGGCAAAGAATAAAGTATGCGATTTCTGCCTGGGCGAAGGACGCGGCATGTTCAGACGCCTGGAAACGCTGCCTGACGGGCACCATATATGCAAAGACTGCAAGCGTTTGATTCAGAAATATCATCTGCCTTTGAAACATGATCTGTTCCAGACTCTGGTCACTGCCCAGCCGAACATGAAGGATATGATCATGGATGCATATCTGGAAAACAACGACGCCAATGAGGCATTGGCAAAACACTATCCCTTCCCAGCTATTCTCATGCATGCCGGCGAACATTGCATCAATGTCGTGGATGCGCAATACACGGTTGCCAAAGCGATGATCCCGGATACTCCGGCGGTCCGCTCCATCCAGGCTGTCATGAAGGGCTCCATCAACAATATCCGTGATGCGGCTGCCGGAGAGGAAAGCGTGATTGTCGAGGGCAAATTATACGAAACCGAAGCGGCTCTTTATTTCCTTTCGCCGTATATCGTCAATTGTCACAGACTCGGCTACACAAAGCGCAACACCGGTTCAACCGATCAGGTTGTGGTGGCGACGCCGACCAAGACATTCACCTATTCGGTGGAGAATGCGGACATGTTCTTTATGAGAGAACGTTTCTATCAGAAGGTCAACGCAGCCCGTCACAACAAGGACAAGCATCTGATCTATATCACCAATGACAACCAGGTCAGAATCACTCCGGGTGTCTATGATATTCCCAAGAGCCTGCGTCCGGGAATTTACAAGGTCAAGGCAATCAAGGATGCCGGCCTGCATATCAAGGATCCGATGGGCAGGATCAAGGATTACTACGAAAATGAAGAACATATCGATCTGCGCGACGGCGGTGTGCTCGAGTGCACCGGTGAATATCAGCTCCAGTGGATCGGCGAACAGGAAGCAGAATGAGCTTCCTGTTTTTTGTACACAAAAAGGGGCTGTTAAAAAACCTCCGATGAAAAATCGGAAGGAAAGACAGCTCCTTTTCTTCTAAAAAGAGTAAAAACGGCTCTGGGAATCGAACCCAG
>CACWLH010000036.1 GCA_902761625.1 uncultured Erysipelotrichaceae bacterium | reverse complement strand
ATATAAGGAATGCAATATATGAGGAGAAAAAAGCAGGAACGCATTCCTCCCCGCCCAAATCAGAGATTATGGACGGGGTCTCCTGCGTTCACTAATGAACCATCTGATTCATATCGATGCTGACTGGCGTTCCCTGTTCCACTATGGTGAAGAGCTTTGCGGCGACCGTGTCATGATGAGACGCAATGATGAAGTTTTCGTGATGGTGCTGGCGGACGGATTAGGTTCAGGCGTCAAGGCGAATATTCTTTCCACCCTCACCTCCACCATCATTTCGCAGATGATCTTTGAAGGCCTCACGATTCATGAGGCAGTGGAGACAATCGCTTCCACACTGCCGGTATGCGCCGACCGTGAGGTTGCTTACAGCACATTCACGATTCTCAAGATCAACTATTTCACCTCCAAGGCATATCTTGCCCAGTATGACAATCCTCTGACCGTCTTTATCCGCGACAATCAGATCATGGATATTGAAAAGAAGGAAGTCATCATCGACGGCAAGAAAATCTGGGAATCGCAGTTTGACCTGTTGCCCGGGGATCACATCATGTTCTTCTCCGACGGCATTCTCTATGCCGATACGGAAATGCAATTGAATCTCAACTGGGGACAGAAGGATGTCGAAGACTTTCTGGCTGCCGCCATCCAGAAGGATGATCCGGCCAGGGAATGCACAAGAATCCTGCTTGCCATGGTCAACAGCCTCTATGGCGGCAAACCCACCGATGACTGCACCGTGGCAGCCGCGAGAATTCTGCCCGCTACCGAAACGGTTGTGATGGCCGGTCCGCCGCTTCATAAAGAGGATGATGAAAAAGTAATGCAGAGACTGCTTCACGCCAGCGGTCAGAAGATTGTCTGCGGAGGCACCACCTCGCAGATCGCCGCCGCCTATCTTCAGACGGATGTCATTCCCGACAGTGAGACGCCGATGCTCGATGATGTGCCGCCCAAGGCATTCATCAAGGGAATTGATCTGGTCACCGAAGGCCAGCTCACATTGCAGAAGGTGAGCTTCCTGTTTCAGAAAGCGCTCAAGGACAGAGATTTCTATGAAGAGATGCGCATGTCAAAGGAACAGGACGGCGCCTCGTGTCTCTTCCGCGCTCTGGCTGAATCCACCGCGGTCACATTCGTGATGGGGCTCAGTGAAAACAAAGGCCATCAAAGCATTGCCGGGGTTTCCCTGAACGCAAAGAAAATGCTCATCCAGAGTATCAGCGACAGTCTGAATGAGCTTGGCAAGTTTGTTTCAATTGAAATGTATTGATATTATCTGAGGATCACACACTGTAACGGTGCCAGTGATCCTTTTTCATATGTTTCCGCATTGTTCAGGATGACTTCTTTTCCTTCGCAAAGAGAAGGATCATACGCCGCTGTTTCATTGGAAAGATTGATCAGCACGCACAGTTCATCCTCATCATTCTTTCTGATATAAGCGATGATCTGTTCATGATCCGCAAGGATTTCCTCAAAGCTGCCCTCCGCAAGGACCGGATACTGCGCTCTGAGCTTTGCCAGATTTCTGAACCAGCAAAGAACGGATGTTTCATCCTGTTCCTGTTTTCTGACATTGACCTCCCGGTAATCCTCATGCACGGGCAGCCATGGTGTTCCGCAAGTGAAACCGGCGTTGGGGGTATCATCCCACTGCATCGGGGTTCTCGCGCTGTCACGGGAGAATTCATGAACGCAGGCAAGTGCCTGTTCTGCTGTGAATCCTTCAGACAGAGCAAATTCATATTGTCCGAAAGATGAAATATCGTTATAGCAGTCAATGGACGGCCAGGCGACATTTTCCAGACCGAGCTCCTGTCCCTGATAAAGGAACGGGGTTCCTCTCAATGTCATCAGCAATGTCCCCATCGCCTTGGCAGCCATCTTTTTATCCGCATTTTCATCGAAGTAATGATTCACACAGCGCGGCTTGTCATGGTTTTCAAAGAAGGCCGGATACCATCCGTTATCCTTTGTGGCATTCTGCGAATCACGCAATGCTTTCTTGAGATCACTGATTTTCCACGGATCCGGTCTGCACCAGGTTTCAATTCCTTTGAATTCCAGATTGATATGGCTGAATTCAAATAACATGTCAAAGGCGCCGTCTTTGCCGACCCAGTATTTCAGTTCATCCGCTTTGACGCCGTTGGCTTCGGCGACCGTGAAGATGTCATGGCCCTCTGATACTTCGCGTTTGAATTCATGAAGATAATCCAGAATGCCCGGCTGATTGGCCGTCATGTCATGGACACTGACCATGCCGTCATCCCCGTCCGGAGTTCCGTCCACAAACACATCCGGCTTTTTCACATAGGTGATCGCATCAATGCGGAAGCCTCCCGCGCCAAGATCCACCCAGAAGTTCGCCGCATCATAAAGCGCCTTTCTGACTTCGGGATTGGCCCAGTTGAGATCAGGCTGGGCAGCTGCGAATGTATGAAGATAATACTGTCCTCTTTCCTCACACCATGTCCATGCGCTGCCTCCGAAGATGCCTCTCCAGTTGGTCGGCGCACTGCCGTCCTCTTTCGCATCACGCCAGATATACCAGTCGCTTTTCGGATTATCCTTTGACTTCTTTGATTCCAGGAACCATTCATTCTGATCGGAGGAATGATTGAACACAAGGTCAATGACAATGCGGATATTGCGTTTTTTCGCCTCATCAATCAGTTCCTTCATATCATCCATGGTTCCGTAGGAGGGATCCACACTGCAATAGTCCGCGATGTCATAGCCGTTGTCCACCATCGGCGATCTGCATACCGGTGTCATCCACACCGCACCGACTCCCAGTGATGCAAGATAATCCAGTTTTTCAATAATGCCGCGGATGGTGCCGGTGCCCTGTCCTTTCGTATCTTTAAAACTCTTCGGATACAGTTCATATACAATTGTCTTCTGCCACCATTTCATGATCATTTCACCTCTTGATTCTCACGAATCCATCTTAACAGAAAAACAGGGTTCCATACGGAGACAACTGAATGATTCACAACGGATTCCGGCCTGATCTGCGGTATTTTTCCAGTGATAACAGTATTTCAGGCCCACCATTTTCAGACGGTTCTGCTGAGAACGCTTACAGATGTATCCGTTTACAGTTTTGAAAACTTTCAATTTCTTTGTGAAAACTCATTGATTATGTTTCAACGAACATTTATAACTGTCTGCGTACACAAAGGAGGTACGCAAATATGGCAAATCCGGAATATATCAGAGAGACAGTCATGCGTCTGTTTGAAGAAGAAGGACAGCGGGTCACTCTGGCTGCGGAAGGGAATATGAAACGGTTCAAAACCGGTGACGAGGTCAGACTCGCCCAGAACAACGGCAGATTCTGCCTGATTGACAAACACGAACATATGATCCCTGCAGACATCTGTGTCAACGTACCGCTGGAAGAAGCTCTGACGTTATCGATTGCCGGTGCGGAATTCGCAATCCGCAAAATCAAAGGCAATGTCTTCAAAGCTGAAATGATCAACCCGTATTCCCTCACTCACAAAGGCAGCACTGACTGGTATTGTCTTGCCTGAGCGGTTATAACGCAAACCTGCCGATGTGCAGGTTTTTCTTTTCTTTCCTTCTGTTCCTCACTATGATTAAAACAGAATCACAAGAAGGACAGCAGATATGGAACAGATTGAACGCATCAGAAAAATGGAAGAAATCATGGACCGTGTGCAGAATGCGGTCAGACAATGCCAGGACGCGTTGCAGAACTTCGCGGATCTGGAAGATGAGATCGATGAACTCAACACATATTACATGGACGGTGCATGGCGTGAGGATTATGAGGCGGATGAAAAAGGAAAGATCCCCAAAGACCTCAAACGCGGTGTTCTTTCCCAGGACACGCTCTTCGATCTTCTCGAAGAGACGGACAGACTTCAGAACGCGATCCGGATCATGGATGAAGATGAATGAAAGGAAGCTCACCGAGCTTCCCTTTTTTCTTGATTCATTATGGAACCGGACGGAACACGGCGCCTTCTGAGGGCAGCGGATATTCTTTCGGATTATACAGTTCCTCTTCAAAAACAACCGACTTTGATTCACGGTCATACCGGAAATCCTGTTCATAGTCTCCATCAAGGGAAAAGATATAGTAACAGTCAGGCTGAGGCTCGGCATCATGATACAGCTGACTGACCCTGCCTTTGATTGTCACCTCCCCTGTATTCAGTTCAAACAGCGACGGCATCTGGTCTTCAAGACTTCCGTAGACGGTCAAAGAGATGCTTTCATCCCCTTCCATCACAAACTGTGCCGCTTCAAGGGTCAGCTCATTTTCCGCAACCGGCGTGACATTGCGGTCGGAAAGCGGCGCATATCCGGTCTCTTTGATGATTTCCTGGCCGTCATCGGAAAGAATGAAATCCATCATGTCTTTCACTGACTGCTTATCATTGGATGCCAAAGTCGCGCATACCAGTGAAGCGATTGCCGGATAGGTTCCGTTTTCAGTGTTTTCCGTACTCGGATAAACCCCGTCAACGGAGAGAATCTTCACATTTTCCTCCTGGTTCAGACCGGTCAGGAAATATTTGAAGGTATAGCCGAGCGCACCGGCTTCATCATTGTATTGCGCAACCTGTTCAACAACGCCGCCCATCGGACCGACATTGACGATTTCAACCTTCTTCGGATCAGCCATCTCCACATCGCCCATGAAATAATTCATCATCACCTGCGATCCGGAATTTTCCGGCCTCTGGAAAGCAACGATCTTCTGTCTCTTTCCGCCGACATCCTTCCAGTTGGTGATATCCCCGTGATATATGGCGCGGATCTGATCGCTTGTCAGATTATCAACCGGATTATCAGCCTGGGTGAAGAAGACAAAGGCCTCTTTTCCAATCTGGGTTGTCAGAATCTGCTCATTCATTTCTGTCGCATACTGTTTCTGTTTCAGAGACGGTCTGGCACCGAACACCATATCAACTTTCCGTTCAATCAGTCTGAAATAAGCATCCTGGGTATTGGTGAATGTCACATATCTGCCGTTTTTGTAATACACATCCATGAGCTCGTAATCCTCATCCTTGAAATCACGGCTTTCGAACAGTTCCTCCGCCCGATCATGAAAGTCTTTTTCAATCTGATCAATGTTTTTATATGTTGCCAGAGCCAGCGCGCTGTATACCGGATAACAAGCCTCCGCCCCATCCAGCACCGGCATATCCTCCTCATTCTCGATGATCAGGGATGCCTTGTGATCAAGCTTGTACAGCTTTTCAGAATCATAGACATGATAGCCCGTGAAATCAGTTGAGGAATATCCGTGCATATAGTCAAATCCATGGCCCATGTATTTCCGGTTATTTACCGTGGAGGCTCTGCTGATGGCAGCGACAGTCAGAATCACCGCAAGAATCACCAGCAATGTATTGCGTACGGGATGTTTCTTTTTGACAGCTGTTTCACTCATGATCATCACCTCCGTTTAAAGCCTGTATGTTCTGATTCGCCGGTTATATGTGCAATATACTTCTATCGTAAAGGAGCCAGAACCAAATACCAATTAATATTCCGTGATACTTTCAAAAAGAATTGTTATGGCAATGGCTTCCCCGGATATCAGACGATGGTTTCTGTATAGTTTCAATTTACACGATCTCTGCCTGGCGGACAACTCAGCTATGGACAATCTTAAACATACAAACCAAAAGACTGCCCCCGAAACAGGCAGTCAGATATCCGGTCAGTGTTTTGCCGTTTTTCTCACGGAGTTCTCTGAGTTTTGAACCGAATTCGCTCATCATCATTCCTTTCTGAACGATTTCATTTTAATACCGATCAGCCGGTTTTTGACTTGCCACACGGTTTTCAGGGTGTTACCAATCCGGTAAGTCATGAAAAAAGCCGGTTTTTGCCGGCTGATCTGCGATTCAAAGCTGATTGATGATTCCAAAAAGTTCTTCATAGAATGCAAGCGGATCATGTCGGATGGTCAGTCCTCCCTGCAAGCCCATATGATCGTAAGGATAATCCGGCAGGATATTCCACACACCTTTTTCAATATGATCTTTGTCAAATTGTTTCTGCGGCGCACCAAGAGGAGCTCTTGCGGAAACCGTATTGACCAGTCCGTCATTCTCACACCATGATTTATCAATCACAAAGCCATTGGCTGTTTTTCCTTTGTATCTGCCCATGAGAATGGAGGAGCGGGTGTAGAGACTTTCGGTGATTTTCTCATCCGGTTTTGCCGTGCCGTCCTCATTCCATACCGTACTTGTGCAGGCGGCTGAAAAATAATATGTGTCAGGCAAAGTGCGGATCTTCTGATTCAAAGCAAGCGCATTGTCAATGTGCATATCATAATTGGCATAATCGTCCGGATGTCTGCCATCCCTTTTCATACTCGTTCCCATTGACATCATCTTCGCCAGCAGACGGTACTTCGCGGGAATCTTCACGGCAGACACATTAAAAGAAGGATCCTGGTACAGATCATAGGAGGTTGTGCCGTTACTCGGGGCAGCCAGGGTGACAATTGCGAAGATTCGCTGTTCCATCCAGCCTTTGAACAGATCAGACAGATCTTTGGGATGAGTCGCTTCTCTTTCTTCTTCATCTCCGTCCGCCATCAATTGCGACAGCAGACGCACCGTCGCACCGCCGAACGAATGTCCCAGCAGAACAATCCGTGTATCATCGTCAAAGGATGAAATCAGAGGCCTTCCCGTAAAATCAGGTCCATAGCGTTCATGATTGTATTTCAGGCTGTGGGCACGTCCGTAATCCGTCCGGGCACCCGCCAATTGCGCATAGAGTTCACACGCTCTGTCCCAGGCGCTGCCGGTCGGAGAAACGCTGGCGCCATGGCATTCATAACCTTCTGCTCTGAGTTTTTCCAGCAGATCGCCATTGCGCATTCCCCAGTAGGGCATCTTCTGATACTGGCTGTCATATTCACCCCAGCCGGACAGGCCGTGGCAGAAAATATATTTCAATTGTGACATGATGTCCTTCGTCTATCTGTTTTCATTGTAAAGGAACAGTCCTGACTCAAAGAGAGATTTGCTCACTGTATCCGCGCATAGTAAAACGCCGGCTGCCAGACCGGCGTTCATTCATGGAACGTACAGAATATTACTTTTCGGAGTAACGGTAGCCTTTGCCCCATACTCCCTTCACATATTCAGGTCTGGAAGGATCGATTTCGATCTTCTCCCTGAGATGGCAGATATGCACTGCAACCACCGGACGGCAGTTGAACGGATGAGCGCTCCAGACTTCGGAATAGAGTTCCTCCGGAGAAACACACTTCTCACTGTTTTTCATTAAGTAATCCAGGATGTCGTATTCTTTCGGAGTCAGATGAATTGTGCCTTTGGGTGTTTCCGCCAGGCAGTTGGTTTCATGCAGTAAAATTGTCATGTTTTCCTCCCTTTCTTTTTCTTGATCACGAACATCTTTCTTATGTTCTTCACCTATATAAACGATGCGGTTTCCGGATTGGTTTCATCTTTTTTTAACAATTTTTAATGTTTTTTATGAAACCGGGCTCTTTTTTGGCTGTGTTCATTCAAAATTCCGCTGCATGCACGGTATAATCTGTTGAGAAACAACACTTTCGGACAATACGGAGACAATACAATGAAAATCACAGTACTCAACGGATCCCCTTCCGGTCTGAACAGTATCACCCTGCAGACCGTGCTTTATCTGGAGGCCCTCTATCCGGATCATTCTTTCCAATATCTTGATCCGGGTGCGAAAATCCGCCTTTATGAGAAAGACTTTTCACAATGCGCCGAAGCCCTGGAACAGGCGGACCTCATTCTGTTTGCCTATCCGGTCTATACCTTCCTGGTTCCTTCCCAGCTGCACCGCTTCATTGAGCTGATGAAAGAGAACCATGTGAATGTGAAAGGAAAATATGCCACCCAGATCACAACCTCCAAGCATTTTTATGATGTCACTGCCCATCAGTTCATCGAAGACAGCTGCGATGATCTTGGCATGAAGTATATCCGCGGACTCAGTGCGGATATGGATGACCTTCTGAAAAAATCAGGACAGAAGGAAGCGCGTGATTTCTTCGACTATGTGCTTTACTGCATGGATCACGGTCACCATGAGCCTGCCCGCTATCCGTTTGGCTATGTGCCGGAAGTAAACGATCACCCGGAAATCCATCTGCCCAAGCCTTCTGAGCACCCGCTCATCGGCAGCACCGTGATCGTCGCAGATTTTGAGGAGAATTCACGCCTTGCAAAGATGATCGATGCATTCCGCGCATATCTGCCGATGAACAGCTCTGTCGTCAATCTGCGTGATTTCCCGTTCAGGGGCGGATGTCTCGGCTGTTTCCATTGCGCCAGCAGCGGCAAATGCGTCTATACGGATGGCTTTGATGAATTCTTACGGAAGAATATCCAGAGCGCCGATGCGATCGTCTATGCCTATACCATCAGGGATCATTCCATGGGTTCCCTGTTCAAGATGTATGATGACCGCCAGTTCTGCAACGGCCACCGCACCGTGACCATGGGCAAGCCGATCGGCTATCTGGTCAGCGGCAATCTGCACAACGAGCCGAATATGGCAATGGTCATGGAGGCGCGCTCTGAAGCCGGCGGCAACTTCCATGCCGGTATCGCTTCGGACCAGGCTGATCCGGACAGTGAGATCAGAAGACTGGCGGAAGTGATCGGCTATGCGGTATCGCATCAATACAATGAACCGCGCAATTTCTACGGCGTGGGCGGTCTGAAGATCTTCCGCGATCTGATCTGGCAGATGCAGGGACTCATGAAAGAGGATCACCGTTTCTATAAGAAACACGGCTTCTATGACTTCCCGCAGAAGAAGATGGGAATGATGCTCGGCATGTATGCGGTCGGTGCCATGATGAGCAATAAAAAGCTCAATCAGAAAATCGGCGGTAAAATGACAGAGGGAATGGTCATGCCTTATAAGCAGATCATTGAAAAAGCCAGACAAAACAAAGAATAAAAACTGTCATCTCCAGCCTGATCCAGTCTGGAATCCATATTTCAGAAATGAGGCCGGAAATGAACCAGAGTAAAAACGATCTTTCATCTCTGCTGAAAATGTGCGCATCCATGCTCATTTTCGGAACCATCGGCATCTTCCGCCGGTATATTCCGCTTTCCTCTTCATCCCTTGCGATGATCAGAGGCATTGCGGGAGCGCTCTTTCTGTTTCTGATCGCTTCTTTGCGTAAGCGAACGGATATACCTTTGAGCAGAAAAGCGGTGATCTCCTTTGTGATATCGGGCTGTCTGATCGGTTTCAACTGGATGTTTCTGTTTGAGGCATACCGTTACACAAGCGTGGGGATCGCGACGCTTTGTTATTACATGCAGCCGATGATCGTGATTTTGCTTTCGCCGCTCATCTTTCATGAAAAACTGACATGGAGGAAAGTGATCTGCGCGATAGCGGGAGTTATCGGCATGTATCTGGTCTCAGGCGGCACTTCCGGAGAAAATGATCTGAAAGGAATTCTCTATGGCCTGATTGCCGCATGTCTTTATGCGGGTGTGGTCATCTTCAACAAGAAAGCGCCCAAAGCCGACGCATATCAGAAAACCATGATCCAGCTGTTTTCAGCCGGAATGGTAATGGTGCCCTATATCCTTTTGAGCGAAGGCATTCCTTCCTTCGCATTGAATGCGATGGAATGGGGATTATTGATCACGGTCTGCCTGGTTCATACGGGGATCGCCTATGTGCTTTATTTCAGCGCCATCGAAGGCCTGAAAGCGCAGACCATCGCGGTGATGGGATATATCGATCCGGTATCCGCTTTGTTCCTGTCAGCCCTGATCCTTGGCGAATCGCTCACCCTTTCCGCTTTGTGCGGTGCGGTGTTAATCATCGCCTCGGCTCTGATCGCGGAATTGTCTGATCATTGAGCAAATGTTCTTACCTCCTCATTGCAAGATGTGTATCTTCAATGAATGATTCTTACAAAAAAAGTCCAAAAAAGAGAAGGAGCTGCGATGTCCTTCTCTTTTGCATGATTCTCAATTTTTTTTTTTGCGGTAAATGACGAGACCGCCCTGCCCGTACAATTGAATGGTCTCATTGCTAAAACCATGATTGTGAAGTGTTTTCTCCGAGGCAGCCGCGATGGGAAAACCAGACACTGCGTTACAACCAGCTGCAAAGAAAAGTGGTCGGCATCACCCCGACCATGTTAACCAAATGCCTGCGCGAGCTGGAAAGTGATCATATCATCTGCCGCAGGCAGTACAACACCATCCCGCCCACCGTCGAATACACATTGAGTGAGCGCGGAGAAGCTTTGATCCCGGCTCTTGAGTCAATCTACCAATGGGCGGAAGTCCAGATGAAAACAGCAGTCTGAGCAATCAGACTTTTTTGGTTAACTTACTCGCATGAATGTAAAAAACAAATATAATATGAGCAGAAAGAGCTGTATGGAAAGGAAAATATCATGAGTGTTTACACTGGTAAAGAAAAGCTGAAACTCGGTTTCGGCCTGATGCGTCTTCCCAGACTCGAAGACGGCAGTATTGATGTGCCCCAGGTATCGGAGATGGTCGATCTGTTCATGGAGGCAGGCGGCACATATTTCGATACAGCATTTGCCTATCAGGGAAGTGAGGAAGCCATCCGCAAGGCATTGGTTGAACGCTATCCCCGTGATTCCTATACCCTGGCTTCCAAGCTGATCATTCAGCCCGCCAGCACCATTTCGGTTGAAGAAGCGAAGCAGGAAACCATGACTTCACTGGAAAGAAGCGGTGCCGGCTATTTTGACTACTATCTCGTTCATGCCATCCAGAGAGGCAACTGGCAGAAATATGAGGAATACGGCATCTGGGATTATGTGAAGGAGCTCAAGGAGAAAGGCCTGATCAAGCATTACGGTTTCTCCTTCCACGCTGATCCGGAACTGCTGATTGAACTTCTGGAAAGACATCCGGACGCTGAATTCGTGCAGCTGCAGATCAACTATGCCGACTGGGAGAATCCCGGTGTGGCTTCCAGAAGAAACTGGGAAATCTGCAAACAGTACGGCAAGCCCGTCACAGTCATGGAACCGGTCAAGGGCGGTATCCTGGCTGATCCGATTGACACTGTCAAAGAAATTCTCAAGGCAGCCGATCCTGACGCAAGCTATGCATCATGGGCGCTTCGCTTTGTGGCCTCCAAGGATAACATGCTCGCAGTGCTCAGCGGCATGAGCTCTCTGGAACAGATGAAGGACAACCTCTCCTTCATGAAGGACTTCAAGCCGCTCACAGAGGAAGAGGAAAAAGTCATCGCCAAAGCGCAGGAAGCGCTCGACAATGACAAATCCATCCCCTGCACCGCATGCCACTACTGCACAAAGGGATGCCCGATGAACATTCCGATTCCGGAAATCTTCAATGTTGAAAACCGCAAGAAGGGAAGTCCGGAATTCCGCGTCAAGAGAGAATACACCATCGTCACTGCCGATAAAGGAAAGGCAAGCGACTGCATCCAGTGCGGACAGTGTGAAGCCGCATGTCCTCAGCACCTTCCGATCATCTCACTGCTTGAGCAGTGCAGATCGATGGAATAATCATTTTCACCGGAAAGATCCGGGTATCAGATTGAATGATCCCGGATTTTTTTAATGTTTTTTGCACATGCATGCAAGATGAGATAATCTGGGCAGTGGTGAAATTGATGCATGCAAACATCCGCAAACGTATAAATATCTGTTTGAAGGAGGGATGAGTGAATCAGATCATGCCGCACTCAAAACACTGATACTGAAACCACAGGCATTCATCAGAATGTCTTTTCTTTTTGGTCCAGGAATCATCCGGTGATCATATATCTTCCTCATACTGTAAAATGGAATCAGAAATACGGATGCATGCATTCAGGAAAGGAAATCATATATGGCAAAATTTGTATGCAATTTTTACTCGCGCACACTTTTAAGAGCGGTGGATATCACCGTGATCATTCCCACCTCCACATGTCCCGAATCACTCGGTCTCGGTGACAAGCCGACCCATGTGATCACAGAAAAGTATCCGGTTGTCTATCTGCTGCACGGCTTCGGCAACAACCATGCGCAATGGACCGGCTATACCAACGTTGAGATGTATGCCGAGGAGAGAAGAATCGCGATTGTCAATCTGTCCGCTGAAAACAAATCATATTCAAAGATCGGCGGCGATGACTTCTTCACATTCCTGTCTGTGGAACTGCCCGAATTCATCACAAACATGTTCCCGATTTCAGACAAACCCGAAGACACCTATATCGCCGGACTCTCCATGGGCGGCTACGGCTCCTATCTCCATGGCCTTTCCTTCCCGGAAAGATTCCACGCGATCGGCACCTTCTCAGCCGGTGTTGAGATCGTTCCTGAAAACCTCTCCAACATGCAAGGAGGCAGCGGCTTTGACGGTGCGGCAGGAGGAAAGAGCGTTCTCCATGATCTGGCAAAGAAAGTCAAAGAAGACGGAAAGCCATTCCCGAAGATTTACGCTTCATGCGGAACCGCGGATTTCCTGTTCGCTTCCTGCAAGGCATTCGCAGATGAGCTTAAAGAGCTTGGCGCGGATGTGACATGGGATGAGATTGAAGGCTATGGCCATGAGTGGAGATTCTGGGATATTGAAGTCGAGAAGTTCCTCGACTGGCTGCCCCGTGAAGACGCTTATGCGAAAAAGGGAAAGCGCGCCATCTGATCATTCTGTATCTAAAGACAGCTCAGCTTACTGAGATTTCAGCAGCTGAGCTGTTTTCATGTTCAGATATCAGAATGATCGGATCACTTGACCGTGATGCGTCCTTCGGGTGTTCTGTATGATTCAGGAATTGTGCCGAGATCATTGAAGTACTTGATCAATGCCTCAACATCCACCGGCCCGTATTCAACCACTCTCTCGCAGTCTTTGAATACTGTATTTCCGTCTCCGCTTTCAAAGAGGAAATAGGATGAGCCGGCAACGGTATATTCCTTCTGAGGATCAATCGGAACATATTCGCCGTTTTCAAGAACCATGACATCACTGACTCTTCTGTCACCGGAGATTCCCGTGAACATACCGTTTTCATCCACCGTTACGCTGGTATCGACGGAAGTGTCGATGGTGTATTTCAGACCGGATACCTGGAGGAAACCTCCGAATTCACCGACCGCATTCTCATCAAGCGCGGTGATTGCCTGGGTATCCTTGGAACAATATTCCAAAGCGTCCATGATCTGCTGGCCTGTGGCCTTGCATGAGCCAAGCGAATTGGAGAACGGGAAGACATCCAGAAGATTTCCATAAGTCACATCTCCGGCACTGACGGCATGTCTGACTCCGCCGCCGTTTGCGAATGCCACATCGGTTTCCATGAGATGACGGATTGCGTCCGCGGCGAAATCACCGGCGTTGGTTTCACGTGTTCTGACAATACGGATGACGTTTTCATCTGCGATGGTCAGATCAAAATCAATCGTGCCGACTTTGTACGAAAGGATTTCCTCAAGCTCTTTGTCCGCCTGATCAATGGCGGCTTTGACTGTTTCATCCTCATGATCATATTCCGAAACCAGAAGTGTTTCGATGGTGCCGTCCTTGCCGATGATCAGCTCACCCGCATTTGCCATTTTTGTGCCGACTGAGGAAAGAATGACATCCTCTCCATCCGCATTGGGATATCTGTCACCGATGATAACGGAATGGGAATGGCCGTCAAGAACCGCATCGATTCCTCTTGTATTATGAATCAATGAGATGGAATCATTCGGAGAATTCTCCAGCACGGAACCAAGATGCGTCAATGCAATGACATAATCTGCACCTTCTTTTCTGGCTTCATCAACGGTTTTCTGAACCTGCTCAGCGAGCTTCTTTCCGTCTGCGCTGTAGCAGAAATCATAGACAAATTCATCGCCTTCCTTGAAATATTTCGGAGTTGAAGATGTCAGGGTTTCCGGTGTGGAGACACCGATGAACGCAACCTTTGCGCCATCATATTCCTTGATGATATACGGCGGAACATCCGCAAAGATGTTTCCTTCGGTTCCGGTGTACTGAATATTGCATACGGTGAAATCGAAATTCGCCTTTTTCATCAGCTCACCCAGACGTTCCATACCATAGTCAAACTCGTGGTTGCCGAAGATGACCGCGTCGTAATCCATCGTGTTCATCAGTTCAATGACAATCTCGCCCTGTGAAACAGTGCCGTATGTTCCGCCCTGCAGATAATCGCCGAGATCCACAAGGGCGACATTTTCATGTTCGGCCTTTGTATCATTGATCAATGCCTTCAGTTTGGCAAAACCGAGATTTTCATTGATGCCGCAATGCACATCGCTTGTATAGAAAATATAAATATCATCAGTACGTTCGGGCTTTGCGCTTTCCTGTCCTGCGGTGTTCTGCGCACAGGCGCTGCCCAGCAATAAAACAAACACACATAACAGCTTTATTAATTGTTTCATAGGTCTGATCTCCTTAGTCCAATTATAGCCATATACCATGGAATTACATATCTTTTCGGTGCGGAATATGCGGAAGAATACGATGGTCTGCGTTGACATGCAGTTATCATTCAGCAAATATTGAATTATGAAACAGATGTTTAACAGACAGCGGATTTATATGATTCCCGTCATGATCATGATGTTTTTTGTGTACTCTGATTCCGGTTTTCGCGGACAGCGGACCGAAGTCCTCACTCACGATTCAATGTGAAGGCTTTCCGGAAAACTCGTATGTCTCAGTCCTCTCCGCAGTCAGTCAGTACGGTCCGAACCGGCCCTGGAATCCCGAAGACCACGATGATGAATATTTTATTTCCCGGGGAATCAGCCGGGAGGTTTACGGAGCATTCAATGCCGAAGCCAAACGCCTGTGCGATGCGGGAACTCCTTATTATTTCTGGGGTGTTGTCACAAAATGCTCAGATGAATATCTGTTTGGCTACTGGCCTCCGGAAGAATTCAGAATCATGATTTATCTGGAAGACACGGATACAGTTCTGCTTTCAGAAGAGACATATACCAGAAAGGCTTTCCGCACAACATACCGGTGCACATATTCCGGAAATGATCTCATCATCAAAGACGTCAGTTCCGCATTCCCTTCCCTCTCCGGCGCCATTGCGAGAATCCTGCTGACAATCGTGATTGAATATCTGGTCAGTCTGATGTTCATGAAACATACGGACAGAAGCAGACTCGTACTGATTCTTGCCAACATCGCCACACAGCTGTTCCTCAATTTCATCCTCGCAATTGCCACGGTGAGATTCGGAACCTCTCATCCGGTATATCTTATTGCATTGCTGATTGCGGAAGGAATCATCATACTGGCTGAATGGCTGATCTACAGAAAATGGATTCCGCATGATCAGCTGAATAAACCGCTTATACATTCCGCAGCCGCCAATGTTTCATCTTATCTGATCGGACTGCTTATCATCAGAGCCATACCGCTCTTCCCGATGTGACATACTGACATCCGGTTCATTTCTGAGCCGGGTGTTCTTTTTTTACGAAAGATAAAACCGGGGATACAGACGATGTTCAAAGGTTTTCATTTAGAAATACAAAGCAAGAAAAAACAGCCTGTTTTCACAAGCTGTTATCCATGGCGATCTCTCTTGGGACTCTGCTCTGCATGCCCTTCGGGCAAAACCCTCTGCCTACTGATGACACCTAAGGCGTCCGCCAGAAAGAGTCAGTTGTCAATTGCTGAATTTCGCAGTCAGCGTGCACATTCATTATGTTGATGACAATATAAAAAACCTTGTCTGTATATTTTCAACGATCCTCATAATGATAACGACACGCAAGAACATAAACATTGTTTCCTTCGATTTTATAGATCAGACGGTCTTTATCGTTGATTCTTCTGCTCCAGAAGCCTGCCAGATTACCGCTCAGCGGTTCAGGTTTACCAATACCTTCATTTCCGTTTCTGTCTATATCTTCCAGCAGTTTGTTGATTCTCCTGAGTGTTTTTCTGTCTTCTGTTTTCCAATAAAGATAGTCCTGCCATCCATTGTCAGTGAACAGTTTATTCATCCGTCACCTCAATCAGTGTATGAGCGGATACTCTGCCTTTTTCCAGCTGTGCTTTTGATTCCATCAGCCAGTCATAATTTGACTTGCTGCCCATTACATGAATATTTTCAATCAGGTTGTTATATGTTTCCTCTGAGAGGATAACCACATTTTTGTTTTCTTTTCTTGTAATAACAACTGTTTCATAGTCATCCGTTACTTTATCCAGATGACTTTTCATTTTCTCTCTGAATTGTGAATAATTGACAGCGATCATATTGTCCACCTCCAAGCATATATTAGCGTACAATTTATTGTACGTCAATATATAGAGGTAGCAATTCTGCCAACCATTCACGAATCATCTCATCTTGAATGATCTGTAATCACAGGAGTTCGAAGCACAAGAAAAAACAGCCTGTTTTCACAAGCTGTTATCCATGGTGACCTCTGAGGGACTCGAACCCTCGACCCACTGATTAAGAGTCAGTTGAACAACGTCAAAATGTGTAGTAAATATGCTGGTTTGCAAAGCTGTTGACAACTTTTTGACAATCCAATACATTATCAGTCACAATAACTCTGAAAAATTACGCAAACACCGCTTGAGGCAATACAAATAATAAATGCAGTCACTCATTCCGAGATGAAACATTCATGTTTCTTATCCCTTATACTATACTGCAAATCATTGCAGGACGGTTTTTAATGCTCGCTCCGGATCTCCTTCTTACGGCATATTCACCGCAAAAAGGAATCTCTTCAGAAAGAATTGCAGTTACAGTTCGATCAGTTCATATTCTCTGACGCCCATGCCGAGACGATCTGCAACTTCGATCGTATATTCACCATTTCTTGTTGTGACTCTTTCCATGAAGTGATCTCTTCCCGGATCTTTTGAAGCCTTCACAAAGTCCAGGCATGCCTGATCGATGGCGACCGGATCTGTCGAGATCAGAATGCCGATATCCTTCAGGCACGGATCCTCGGCGATCGCGCAGCAATCACAGTCAACGGACATATTGACCATCGCGTTGACAAAGACCATGTTTCCGTTGAAATGATCCGTCACTGCCGAAGCAGCTTCTGCCATGGACTCAAGGAAAGCGTTTTGAGGAGGCAGATCACCCCATACGATCCCCTGATCCGCAGCGCTGCGGTATTTGCCGGCGGAGTGGATGTTTACTTTTCCCGCGCAGGAGGCACAGCCGATCGACAGCTGCTTGAGTGCGCCGCCGAATCCTCCCATCGGATGACCTTTGAAGTGCGACAGAACAAGCATGGAATCATAGTTCAGGATATTCTTTCCCATGATGTCAGAAGCCAG
Organism: uncultured Erysipelotrichaceae bacterium; assembly: GCA_902761625.1. GTDB lineage: Bacteria > Bacillota_I > Bacilli_A > Erysipelotrichales > Erysipelotrichaceae > Bulleidia. The sequence goes on along the minus strand of CACWLH010000036.1, from coordinate 8,128 downwards.
GTGTCTTTCATGCTGGCCGTAACGGTTGATCGGGAATTCAATGTCATCGCCTTCCGCGTCCATCAGATCCACATTGAAATATTCCGTCCAGCCATGTTTTTTGATTAGTCTGATATGCCTGTCTGTATAGTTTCTTTCACCTTCATACGCGGTGTTGCATTCCACGACAGTGCCGCCGACATGATCGATGACCGGCTTCCAGAACAGCGGCTTCAGATAATTCTGATTTCCTGCTTCTCCTGAATGAACTTTAACAGCGACTCTGCCTGTCAGTTTCTTTCCGAGCTTTTCGTATAGCCTGATGATGTTTTCCGGTGTGATTTCTGTTGTGTAATAGATCTTTGAAACTGAGCCCATACCGAACCTCCCTATCTTTCTTAAATGATCAGTGTACTGATTCACACTTCTGTACTTTCAGTATACATGTTTGAAAAAAGATCCTGCCAGAAATGCAGACAGTCTGATTGGGCGGGATCATCATTCACTGTACAGATCACATGAATAATCTCAGTTCATGGAACGAATGAGATCTTTTACCTCTTCGTGCCATTTTGTTTCATACGGATATTCATTTTCAAGTGTGAAGAGGAGTGAACGGCTGATTGCCAACGCTCCTTTTTTATCTTCCAGGGCACGGAGGCAGACTGCGATCTTCTGCCGGCAGTGCAGCGTATCTTCATGGATGTTTCCGCGGTAGCGGATAAAGACAGAAAGATTCTCATAAAGAAGTGTCAGCGCACTGCGGTAATCTTTCCGGTATATGGCAAACTCAATATCAGTTTCCCTGATGTCGTTCATGCGGACTTCCTCCATGCCATGCTGAGAAAAATAACTTTCCATTTCACAGTGCATGCGGCTGCGGTGGATCTCTGCTTCAGGAAGATTGCCCTGCTTCAGAAGGATCTCAGCATAGCGGCGGTGAAGATAGGACGACTGCAGGAAAGCATAGCTCTGTGATACCTGTTTCATCTGTTCTGTTTTTTCCAGCCCCAGTTCAATGTATTTTACAGCTTCTGCATCATTGTTTTCATGCATGAAGATCCTTGCGATACGGGAAATGGAGGACACCAGGCGGCGGCAGTAATCTTTCGTTGCCGGAGTGCATGCGGACAGGTTTTCATAAGCCCGGAAATACCAGCCTCTGGCTTTATCAAACTGCATCGCGTTATGATAGACAGCTGCCGTCCGCAATGCAACTTCACCGGTGATCTGATGAGGTTCGCCGTATTTCTGCAGCACAGACGCAAACAGTCTGTCTGCCATCTGCGCAGCCTCTTCAAAATGCTCCGTTATCCACAGGAATGTAATGAGTACAGAGAATGACTGATACATCCATGGATACAGATGCGGAAAACACGCGCAGACCGAAAGAACGACCGCCTCCTTGGCCAGATTGACCTTTCTTTCCTCATTCCAGGCATTATTCACATTATCCGCCAGATTTTTCAGCAGATTCTTGCTGTTGGCATAAGAAGGTCTGATCGAATGCATGACTGTCTGCCGGATCAGCGGATGCATGAGAAGCACATGGTCAGCTGTTCTGCTCAGCAGCGAGCGGCGCACAACAGCATCGACGCTCTCCCTGCAGAGTCCTGAGATCGTAAGGAAATATAATTCATTCACTCCTGCTCCGGGCATCAGTGCCATATTGGTGAGCACCTGTTTTTCATCCTTCCTTAACATGCCTTTTTTCAGAATGATGTCAGAAAGGTCGTTGTAGATCGTATTCTCATCCGGATGATCCGCTGCCAGCCACAGCTTCATTGCCAGCGGATGTCTGCCGCTGGATGCTGTGAAGTCTTCAAAAAGACGGGCACTCGCGGCATTGAAACTTTCCGGATGCAGAGCTTTGACAAAACCCGGAACATCTTCTTCCTCAAGCTGACGCAGTCCGATCTGGCATTTCGGAGGAATACAGTCCAAATCAAAATCCGCAGCGATATCCCTGGCAGTGAGGATAAAGTCTGCTTTGATGCTCAGCAGCTGTTCCAGAGCTTTTCTGTCTTTGCCTGTGACATCATCCAGAATGATCAGCAGATGCCGGCTGTCCGCAAAATCAGCCAGCGCTTCACATTTGGCGCGGAAATAGGCATTGCGTGAACGGTATCTGCGCTTGGAATATTCAAGATCCCGGATCTTAAGAATGGTGTCATCAACAATACTCATAAACAATGAGCTGCTGGCAGGCAGGTAGATCACCTGACTGTATTCATACTGATGATCCTGCGCATAGGCACAGGCTGCGGCACTTTTACCGATGCCGCCGATGCCGCTGAACAGGACAACATGAAGCCTGCGGAGCAGTTCTTCACATTTTTTCAGCTGCTTTTCTCTGCCGCTGAACGGTTCGATGAGAATGGAACAGCCGCTGATCAGATCAGACCCGTCGATTTCCGCATTAATCTCTTCTTCCAGTTTCTGAATCTGCCGGAGCATCTGTTCCTGCTGTTCTTCATGATGAAAACCACCGGGCAGATCACTGTGTGTCTGGCGCAGCTGATATTGATTTTTCAGCCATTTCAGCCTGTTTTTCTTATAATCCAAATCTGTTGTATTCATAATTGACCAGCTTCAGTTAATGCTAAAAAAACAGACCGGTCAATGATTTAGAAACAAACAATTGTTAGTTTTTAAATCGTTGCAATCCAGCCTTTGTGTGAGATATTGAATGCATGATCACTGCACAGACAAAGAAAATGATCGAGCAGGCTGTCAGAGACGCCTTGATTGCTTCAGACAGCGGACCGAGAGAAGAACAGGTGTGGCTCAATGAACAATATGAACGTTTTTACGAGGCGCATGACTGTCACAGCCGGCAGGAATGCGACAGTCTTCTCTATGAACTGACCTTTCATGAAAAAGCAGACAGAAGCGCGGCCGGGCAGAAGATCCGCTTCTGGCGCAGCGGCAGATATTTTCCGCGCAGCCGGAAAGTATGTGAAGCGTTTGCGGATGCTCTTTCACTTTCTGAAGAAGAACGCCTGTATCTGATCAGAAACTGGTTTGAAAGAAGCGACCGGGCTTTTTCCCGCAGTGATCTGAGCGATCCTGAATACAGAAAGCGTCTTGCCGTCATGAATGAAATGCGGGAAGAGTTCATCATGAAGATCCCGCCGGAGGAATTCGAACGGACAGACAGCCGACTGAGTGAAAACAGCCTGCGCCATCTGTACTGCATCAGTGCGCGTTCTTATCTTTGCGCATCAGCGGAGTCTTTTCAGATCGCTGTGTCGGCAGATTCCGTCACCTATGCCAACCGTTTCGCGATGGACATGAAACTGTTCGGAGAAATCTCAAGGACTACCATGATCCGACATATCCTGATCCTGTGCGCGCCATATCTGAGCAGTGCCTATGTCTGCGCAAAACTGACATCTCTGGGATACGCGCCTCTGGACAAAGATCACCGATCCCGCAAAGGTCTGGCAAAGGACAGGCTTCTGTGTGACCTTCTGGATCTCTATCAGGAGATCTCAAAAGATGCGTCACCGCAGGAATGCGAACAGATCCTGAAAGGGATCATGGTATACACGGATGATTATCTTCAGAAACAGAACATGCGCGAGTTTTCCTTCATGCGTTCAAGATTTCTTGACCGTTAGAAAAACAGACAGCGGTGCCGTCCATGTGAGGCAGACTGTCTGTTTTAAATTGTATGTGCTTCAGAAGAAGAACCCTTTTGATTTTCTGAGGATCCGGTTCAGTTCCTTTTTCTCTATGCTGAAATCCTGACCGGCAGACAGATATTTGTCCCGGGAGACATCTTCGATCAGCGCAAGTCCTGATTCAGCATATTCACGGGCCTGCGCTTTTTCTTTTTTGCTCAGGGCAGCGAGACCTGCCAGCACATAGAACATCAGAAGAGCGCCTTCAATTCCAGGCGGCCGGAAGCCAAGGTCACTGTTATTGTACATATTCAATGCCTGATCCGCGATGTAGTAGGCTCTTGCATCATTTCCTTTGTCCAGTTCGATCAGTGAACTGATGTACTGGAATGTCAGCTGCAGAAGCAGCTGCTGCAGAGTATCAGAAGCGAGATCTCCCCTGTTCAGTTTCTTCATCGCGCTGTCAATTTCATTCTGCGCTGCCGGGAAGTCCTGCAGGCCTTTATTGCACAGCGCCTTTGTGGAGATCATGGTAATTTCAAAAAGGTATGCCAGTTCATACACCGCATCCAGGATCAGATCCCAGCCCCGCCGTCTGCGGAATGCAGCTGTCTTAAGTGTATTCAGGATATCCGGCATCATGCCCGCAAACATCGATTCATAGGACAGCTGCTGACGGTAATCCGGTGAAGGGGCCTGTACAGCGCCGAGCACTCCGAAATTGATCATCAGTGCATAGCTGTATCTGAGCATTGCCCAGGCAAGTCTGTCATTTTCTTCCACATCTCCGAATGCTTCAAGCTTCTGTTTCTGTACGGAAAGATCGGACTGATACTCCGTGATAAATCTGTCCCACTCTTCTGCCGAATGCTCTGCATAATTGAATGTGAAGAGAGCTTTGCTGTAAAGAGCCAGCACGGCTGAAAGATTTGGTTCGGCTCCGCCGAAATATGCCTGGGTGTCATTCAGAATGTCATTCCCCTGCTTCGCCGCAAGCGCTGCTTTTTCTTTTTCATTCAGCGGATTCAGTTTTGTTGCGCTCATCAGCAGCTGCAGGCCGGCCAGTGTCCGCAGTTCATCGCTTCGTATGGAATTCTCCGGCAGTTCAAATTCGAAGAAACGGCGCACGCTTCCGAACGCCTGGTATCCCTCCAGCACGGATCCTGTCTGTTTTTTCTGGAAATACCTGAGGATCTCAGTTTCCGCGCACGAAACTGCGAGACACAGTCTGTCTTCAGCTGATATGGCGTCTGACTGCAGGGATCCCTCCAGTCTTGAGACGATCGGTTCGCATGCCTCAAGATCCTTCTGAACTTCATCCCACTGTTCTCTTTTCCTGTACATGCGGGCATCGAGCTTCAGCAGTTCGAGGTTCAGATAATCCCATACATCTCCCTGATAACCGCGGCTTCCAGCTTCGCGGAGCCACTGGTATACGCTTCTGGCGGCTTCATTCAGCCCGGCTGCGTCATTTCTGTAAAAACACGAAAGCATCCACAGGACTTTTGTCTGCAGCGCTTCCTGCATCTGTGCTTCACTCATCCCGTCCGGTTTCTCCGGAATTGTCTGCACCTGATCCTGCAGACGATCCAGTTTTGTTTCTTCAGGAAGTTTCCATTTCAGTTCCATATTAGTTTTTCCTTCCTCAGACAGTCAGTTTATCCGCGAAACAGGTAAACAGTTCCGCCTGGAATACCGCATTATCAAAAGAATCTGCCGGTTTTACAAGATTTTCCCCCAGCAGTTCGGGTGAAACTGTTCTGATGCTCTCATCCTGCGCGATTTGCCAGGCAGCCCGGCAGGGAGAATATACACTGCCGATTTCCGGCAGGTTCGGAATATTCTGACCTGTACGTTCTTTAATATCATAGGGAAACAGATTCAGATCTGTCAGTATCCCGTTCATTACCCTGTATGCGCCGGCCAGATAGACCGTGTCGCGGTTGCCGCTGTACCCGCTCACATTGACATATGTCGTCGTGCGATTGGAATACAGTTCATTCCGCTTCATCGTATCCAGGGCTGATCTCTGCAGAACATAATCCGTGGAAAGCATATAATCCGCGCCATGGTAATATTTCTGATCATAGTGAGAATATGTCCATGAATCCGATCCGATCGACAGAGCCAGATGCAGATTGGTCAGATTGCGGTTATAGTCTGCCAGCTTCTCTTTGATCTCATCCCGGCTGTATTCCGACGCAATTCCATAGGAAACCGATGAAGAGCCGGAGAACTTCTGATAATGGATATGCTCATTCAGACAGACGGTCTTTTCTCCATAGTATCCTTCTGTCGTCCACTTACGTTTGAAACGGCAGTTTGCTGTATCTTCTTCCAAAAGCAGATCATCAAGAAGACATGCCGCGGACATTTCCCAGTTCACATTCCACCAGTAAACGCCTAAAGGCAAGCGGTTTTCCTTGGCATACCGCGCAGCTTCCGCCTTCGCTTCTTCCAGACGCTTCAAACCGTCTTTATATTCCCTGGATCTTTCTTTGTCCGCATAAAACACGTACCGGTCAGGATCACACAGGAGCTGAATCAGGTGCTTCTGCTCCTGTGCGATCTTTCTGAGTATTTCTTTCCATCCGGACAGATCTGTTTCTTTCTCCTTTACAGGTTCGTCAAAAAACATGAAGATCTGTTCCTTTCAGTGATTATTCAACGATCTTTAATTTGACGTCACCCTTGCTGGTGCACTTGACAGAAACGGTCAGTACATCCTCAGGATTCAGGAAGCACTGTACGACACCATCCTTGACCTCTGAACGCATGCCTCCGGCATAGCCGCTGATGGCATTGGAAACACTGCCGCTCATTGCTCCGGTCATAAAGCCCAGCATGGAACCGACAGTAAATCTGTTCTTTGCCTTTGCGTTGGGATCAAAGAATTCAATCATGTGCGGACCCGGCTTCAGTTCAAACTCAAATGGTGCATCCGGTTTCTTGCGGACGATCTTGACGACCGGCTCATCATCGATCTGCATGTTGATGCGGTCAGCCATGAGAAGGTTGAATGTTCCGCCGCGGCCTCCAGCCTTGCTCCAGAGGCTTTCTTTTTCAAGGATCACGACCAGTGTGGCTTTGGAACCTTCCGGAAAATTAAATTCCGGCATTTCAACGACTTCTTCTTTTACTTCCTGTTTTTTCTTTCCAAACATATTCTGTCCTCCATATTGTCTGTGATACCGCGGATCATAAAAATCCCGGTCCTTTTTCGGAATCATAGACACGAAAAACTGCGTATGCAATCATCTAAAAACGAACAACCCGAATGTTTGCAGCACAAAAAAAGTGTTCTGTGAGAAAGGAGGGATCACAGAACACTTCGTAAGGTTTATTCAGCAGCGTTTTCTTCCGCGACCATCTGACGTTCATACGCCTTGTAGAACGGATACCAGATAACTGCGTACAGGGCGAAGAATACGACCCACCAGAGGATACCTCTCTTTTTTTTGTAATACAGATGTATTACACGGTATTACATATTTTGAGCTTTTGTATTACATCTTCAGAGAAGGAATAAAATCAAAAAAGTGGCTTTTTAAGCTAACAATCGAGCGTTGCTCGATTGTTCCCGCCGAGTTTGTAATACGCCTGCGTAATACAAAACTCCTTACCCTGTTTTGCTAATTCAAGATTTATCAAGATCTATGGAAGTCATATAATTTTATCAATTATTTCGTTTCTTACTGTGCAAAACACCTTCTTGACCTTTGTCAGGGGCTAAAAAAACTACGGTCAGGAAGGTCAAGAAGCCATAACCAGACAAAAATAATCCTATTTCTGTTGCTATTTCCAGTCATTGATACGCAAATGATACGCAAAAATCTGCGTATTGAGATGATTTTATAATGACACTGTGTTGTAAATATAACTGACAGAAATAGCAAAAAAAGCCCTTAAACAAAGGCTTTTCGAGCTGTCCGGTACTTGTGCTGTAAGTGTCCAGACAAAGAAAAAAAAGTGACCTCTGAGGGACTCGAACCTTCAACCCACTGATTACACCGAAGGCGTCCGCCAGAAAGAGTCAGTTGTCAATTGCTGAATTTCGCAGTCAGCGTGCACATTCATTATGTTGATGACAATATAAAAAACCTTTTCCGTATGTGTCTGTTAAAATTTCCGGTAAGGTTCCAAAAAATCGTAATGATAATGATGAATTTCATTATTTCTTATAAGTTCAAGGCATACATAATATGTATGGTCTTCTTCAACTTGAAAGTTATAGACTTCAAGCGGTCTCTCAAGTATCTCTTGCTGTATCTTTTCAACAATATTTGATTAGATGTTAGTATTCAATACTGTCAATAACACTCTGTATCTGAAATGTATGCTGTGAAGATATCTAAATGTTTACGATATCTTCATAGCAATTATTCTTTATTAAGATGTTCAATGTTCAAAGGCAGAATTCCCAGAATCGGTATCACAAACACAAGAACATAAAACACCAGGGAGCTCAAACTGAAGACAGCTAATGATGACAGCGGAACGATCCACAAGTGTTTCTTCCAGAA